>JAFGRR010000406.1 GCA_016935035.1 Phycisphaerae bacterium
CTGCCCGAGCACGACTGGCACGACCGCGCATATCGGATCAACGTCGCGTCCGACGGGGCAACCGACGGTCCGGTGCACCAGCCCCGCCAGTGGCAAGCGGTCGCCGGCGGCGATGAATCGAGATGCGGACAGCCGATTGCGTCAACCTGTGAGCCCACGGAGGTGCCGGCGTGAGCCTGTCCGCTGCGCCCGTTACGGTCATCATTCCGTGCCTCAACGCGGAGGAAACACTGCCGGATGCCATCGGCAGCGTCTTGTCCCAGACCGTCCCGCCAATCGAGGTGCTGGTCGTCGACGACAACAGCACCGATCGAAGCGTCGCGGTTGCGGCGGCGTTCGACCCTCGCGTGCGAGTGCTCAGGAACCCTTCGCGAGGACCGGGAGCGGCTCGTCGGCTCGGCGTGAGCGAGGCTCGCGGCGAGTACATCGCCTTCGTCGATGCTGACGACACCGTTGACCTGACCAAGCACGAGAAGCAACTGGCCGTGCTGGAAAACAGCGACCCACACACGCTGGTCCATACGGGCTCGCTGGCTCGATGGGTGGATGGGGACCGTCCATCTTACCAGCGACAAGGCGCCGAGGCCGCCGTCGGTCGCTGTACGCAGATCGTTTTCGAGCGCAACCCGGTGTGTGGGGCCTCCACCATGCTACGGCGGTCGGTGATTCTTGAACTGGGCAACTATCAGGACGACTTGTTCGGCACCGAGGACTTCGGCATGTCACTGCTGGCCTCCACGTGCTGCGACTTCGTCTACCTGCCCCAGCCGCTGTACATCATGAACCAGCATTCGACGAACATCACCCGCCGCCGCGCGCACATGGCTTACGTCCACTGGTTGGCCCAGGACTACTTCCGGCGATGCTGTCCAGAGGCGTTCGCGGCGCTCCCGACCGAGTCGGTTCAGAAGTACATGATCGAGCCGGTGCTGCGAACAGCGCTGGATTCATACTGGCGGCGCGAGCCGGCCGATTACCAACGTCTTCTTCGGCTCGCGATGACCATCGCCCCGCAGGATCCGCAAACCCGACAGCTCTGGAGAAGGCGACACGTTCCGATGAGAGTCCTGCGATGGTGGGATCGAGCGACCGCAATGCTGCGGCCTGCGGTCCAGGAGGCGAGCTGAAATGACGGCCGATCTCGCCCAACGCCGACCCTTTCACTTAGCAGTGGTCACGGCAAATCCGCTGCGCATCGGCGGGATGCAGACGTTCACGCGATTTCTGGTCGAGACCGCTTGTGCGGCGGGTTGGCGAGTCACGGTGGCGCTGTCCGGCGTGGACATCTTTGACGGGATCGAAGGCTCACTCGACGTCCAGCACGCTGACTGGGTAGACGCCAATCTGGCCGGCGACCGGCGCTATTGCCTGCGGACGATTCTTGCCCGGCGGCGTTGGTTTCGTGAGCATCGCCCGAACGTTGCCTTGTTTCTGCAATCGTCGAACACACCGTTCCGCGCGTCAGTGGTCGGGGCGGCGCTGGCCGGCACGCCGGTGGTGATGACCCATCGGACGATGCCTTGGATCCGCGATTTCGTTCCCCCCGGGCGTCATCTCTTGCGAATGCTACCCGGGCTTGGCTTGCACAACCGGCGGCAGATTCTTAAGACGCGCATTGCTGCGGCTTTCGCGAGTCGAATCATCTACAACAGCGAGTTTGTCCGGCAACAGTACGAGAGCATCTATGACTATCCACAAGGCAAGGGCTGCGTCATCGTCAACGCCGCGCCGCCGGCCGGTCGCACAATTGCCCGGCAGCCATCGCAGGACTGCGTGGTTATCGGCTACCTCGGCCGCCTGGCGGATGAGAAGCGAATCGATGTGCTGATCCGTGCGCTGGCCGCGATGCGACACCGGCGTATGGCTCGACTGCTGCTCTATGGTGAGGGGCCGTTGCGGGACTCGCTCGCGAAGCTGGCCGACGAGTTGGGTGTCGCCGATCGCGTGGAATTTCGACCGAGTACGTCCGACACGGCAGCGGCGTATGCGGAGATGGACATTGTGACCGTATGCTCGCGGCGAGAATCGTCGAGTAACACGGTACTGGAGGCCATGGCGGCCGGCAGGACGGTTGTGGTGTCCGACGCCGGCGGTCTGCCCGAACTGATCGGCCATGGCGAGGCGGGCGTTTGCGTGCCGGTGGGCGATGCGACGGCACTGGCCCAAACACTGGATCACTTGGCGGAGGATCAAGACGAACGCATCCGTCTTGGGCAGAAGGCGCAGACCCTTGCGCGGCAGCGGCACGAAGCCGGCCAGGTGGGGAGACAGTGGCTCACCCTGCTTAATGAGGTTGCCGCAGAGCGAGGCTGCTTGCAGAGGATTTCGGTCGACCGCTCGAAGGCCGAGCCGGTTGCGATTCCGGGATGAGGTCATGGCCAGGTTGATGGTCAATATCGATACGGAGGAAGAAGGCCTTTTCGGTGGTCGTTATCCCACGCGCGACTGGTCTTTGGGTCACCTGGCCGAGCTACCGAGGCTGCAGGAGATCTTCGACCGGTTTGGC
>JAFGRR010000407.1 GCA_016935035.1 Phycisphaerae bacterium
CGGCGGCGGCTCCGGCAACGTCAGCGGCCCTTACGGCGGCATCACAGCGGCCCCGCCGCTCGTCACGATTCCGTCGAGCAAGCCCGCCGTCAGCAACGGCATTCTGTTTGATCTCACGCTGACCGGCACGCTCACCGAGGCGGAGCTCTACGACGTCGCACACACCGGCATGATTGAGTTCGGCTCCGACCAGCGCTACCTGACCGCGCCGGAGCCCCTGTCACTGGTCATGGTAGCTCTGGCTTCGCTTGTTCTACGGCGTCGATAATAGCGAACTGAGCAATCGTGTCGCGTCCAACCAGTCCAGGCGAAGTGCGTGACACAGAACATAAGACGTAGTAATACACAAGAGGCCACCCCGTTACGGGGTGGCCTCTCTCGTAACATCGCACCTACTGGCGCGGAGTACCGACCTCGCGTCAGCAGCGCTGTGTCTACCCCGTAAACGCGTCCTGGAAGACTGCGAAGTCTGACAGGTCGACGTCGCTATCGTCATTGATGTCGAAGATGTCTCCGCCGGCCGGGGGCGGCCCGAGATCCGGGCCGGTGATCGCGGGCAGCAGCTTGTCGAAATCGTCGAGATCGACGTCGGCGTCAACGTCGTAGTCACCCGGCAGCCAACTCCCGAGCGCGAGGTTCGCCTCCGTGAAGCCCGCGCGTTCGACCAGCACCAGCGGCCGCGTGGCGTCGGCGTAGCCCGCGAAGCTGGCGCTGAGCGCAACCGGCGTCCCGGACGCACCGGCGGCGCGACGCGTTACCATGAAGAAGCCGCTGCCGTCTGTCTCGGTCCAGTAGCCGCCGTTGACGGAGATGATCGCATCATCGATCGGCGCGCCGGTCGAGCCGTCGGTCACGCGGCCATAAATGTTGCCTTCGGTCGCGGTCGCCGGATCACGCCAGTTCATGCTCGGTACCGGCGCCGGCTCATCAAACAGATTGGCGGCGATGTATGGATACCAGTCGCTCGAAGGCTCTCCGCCATCGTTGGTGGCCTGATACGAGTACGTGCTGAAGCCGTGCGCCCCGACGCTGCGAGCGTACGCCATCTGCGTCAGGCTGTCCGCGAACGTGTTCATATAGATGCCCGGACCGATGTAGGTGTGCCGGTTATAGAGGTTGGCCCAATAGACCGAGTTGTCGACCCACGCGCGATACGTTGATGGGTATGAGTTCTCGTCGAAATAGCTCATCGGCACGGTCGCGTCGAGGTAGCCCTCGTCCTGCCAATACTCCCAGTCAGAAAACAGCTTGTACGGGTTCGTCTGGTGGAAATCGGTGTTGGCGGGATACCACGTAACCACCGCCGCCGTGTGCCGCAACGGCTGCCGTGGGCTTTCGATCGTCGCGACCTCGGCCATCGTTCGCCTGACGACTTCCGAAATCGTGCGCCGCCGGAAGTTATCCCACGACGTGTTGCCGGTTGCCGGCGGCGTGCCGGAATAGCCGGTGATAGTCTTGAAACGGGCGAGCGAGGAGGTCGGCTCGCTGGTGGAGGTGGGATAGCCCGCGTCGGTCTGCGTGTAGCGAATGTAATCCCAGTGAATGCCATCGATCTCGTAGTTCTCGCACAGTTCACGGACGATGCTCATCAGGTAGTCCTGCGTGCCGGGCGAGCCCGCGTCAAACGTGTAGTAGCTGCCGACCTTGGCCACCGAGCCCATCGAACCTGACGGCACCATGAGCCACTCGGGGTGCGCCGACACGGTCGGATTGCCCGCCGGTGGCCACGTTGACGACACGCGGAATGCGACCAGCCAGCAGTGCACTTCTAGCCCGTTGGCGTGGGCCTGCTGCACCAGATAGGCCAACGGATCGCTGAGGTCGATGATGTCCGAGGCCATCGGCACGATGTTGGAATCCCAGTATGCGCCGTGGCCGCCCGATCCCGTGTCGTGATACGCCAGCACCTCGGGGATGATCGCGTTGTAATTGCCTTCGACCGCCCGCGCGATCATGTCGTCGATCTGCGACGTGCTCTTGAACCCGCTGTGAAAGGCATCCGCCCAGAACGCGCGAAACTCGGGCTGGACCGGCTGCTCCTCGATGAAGACGGCGGAGACCCACTTGTTTTGGTCCATCGTAACGGTCGTGCTGGGCGATGTGGGGTTAGCCACGGGCAAGCCGTTAGCCACGATCCAGTGGCTGAACTCGTACCCCGGATACGCCGTAGCCGTGATCGGAACTACTTCGTTCACGTAGTAGGTGTATGGGCCGCCGGGCGCCGGCACGGTTGTGCCCCACGAGCCCGGGTTGGCGACCATCGTCAGCTCCACGGTCGTGGTCTCGGCCACGAACTGGACGGCGTCGGCGATGACGACCGATGCGCCGGCGTCGTTGTCGAGCTCGACCGATCCTCCGCTGCCGGCGTTGAAACTGAACGTTCCCAGCGAGACCCAGGTGCCACCGTTGACCTGCTGATTGATCTCGACGGTTGTCGAGCCACCGACATGGTTAATCGTGTACGGCGCGTCGACGGCTCGATTGGTGCCCTGCACGTACCAGGTGTAGACGTGGTAGGCGCCGGCGTGCGGGAGGTTTGGCCGCCACTCCGCCGCAGCGGGGTTCTCACCGACCCCCGTTGTGAGCGCCCAGTTGTAGTTCGTCCCCCAGGGCGGGTCGTAGGTGCCGGTGTCCCAAGTGCCGTATAGGATCGAAAACTCCGGGTCTTCGTTGTCCACGACGACGGTCTGGGCACCGGCATTCGCCGCGACGAGCCCGCATAGACCTGCCAACACGAGCCAGCCAATGGCCGACCATCCGCAACGACGCACGTTCATCGGGGTGCTCCTCTACCCGCGTCCCTGCCTGAACCGATTCCGCAGGTGCGCCGGCAAGGACCGGCGTTGATCTGCGATGGTTACGTAACTGGTTCCTGGTTCATAATAGCAAAGCGGGCAGGCGATCACATACCTATTCGTGTAGGTTAGTGGCCACATCTGATCCGGTGGTCGGAGCTCGCCTAGCGTTATCGGACATACAATTGGTTTTCCGCGTCAGAGCCACAAGAGATATGCGTGCACACGCCGTCAATCGGCAGACCCCGAGCACCGGAAGCCGGGCCACCGGGAGCGCATAACAACCCAGGCACTCGGCCGCTGAAGCCGATTCCAGCCCAGCGCTCAAGACTGGCCGGGGCCTGACCACCTTATTTCATAATGTGTATCCGGCGTGGTTGAGCGGCCTTCGGACGGCCCGAATGAGCGATAATACATATCCGATTA
>JAFGRR010000408.1 GCA_016935035.1 Phycisphaerae bacterium
CGTCGCGCACGCCGTCGTGGTTGACGTCGCCGGGGACAGCGTCGCCCAGCCAGCCGTCCTTGGTGTCGGTCTCGTAGGCGTGGCGGCTGACGTAGGTCGGGGCGGTCTCGCCAGGACGCAGCGTAGCCAGCGCCCGCACGTTCGCCAGCACCAGCGCCAGCCTGCCGGCACCGCCTACCGGGGCGGCGATCAGGGCACTCAGATCAAAGTCACCTACCGGGCAGGTCTTGGTGACGTCGTACGTGTTGTCCGAGCGGCGTTTGAAAATCAGCAGTTCGCCGGCCTGCTTGTCGTACATCGCGAGCGTCGGATTGCCGGGCTCGTCGCCGTACGCGGCTACGCCGGTGAGCTTGGCGTCAGCCTTGGTGGCGTTGTACTGGTCAACAACCGTCCACTTGCCGTCGCGAATGACCAGCGCGCGGGCCAGGTTCTTCTGAGCCAGGATGATCTCCGGCTTGGCGTCGTCGGCGACGTCGACCAGCGCAAAGCCGCTCAGATCGGCGTCCTTCACCAGCCCGTCGCGCTTGTCCGCCCCCTCGAATCGCTCGAACCCGCCCTCCGCGGTCTGGAGGAATACCGCCAGCGGGGAAAACGGCACAAACGCCAGCACATCGGTCAGGCCGTCCTGGTTTACGTCCGCCAGCCGCAGCGCGGTTGGATCATCATCGAGCTTCTCGATCGGCGTGACAGAGGCATTCTCGTTGTTGCCGTCCAGCTCGCGCACGCACAGGAACAGTTCAGCCTTGCTCTCAGAGTCCTCGCCGACCAGTTGCTCACGCAGCCCCTTGTCCTTGGCACGCACGATGCACACGAGCTGCGCTTTGTCGGCGCTTGGAGACACCTTCCCGATCGTGGCGGCCAGTGGGTCGCCGATCAGCGCCAGTGGACGCGGGAAAGTCAGCCGGCCGTCGGTGAACTCCGAAATGCCGATCATCTTCTCCGCCGCGCTGACGCTGAGCACGCATTTGTGCCCATCGCCGTTCAGATCAACAACCTGGACATCGACGGTCTCCCTTAGTCCCGGAAAGTCCACGCCGGGCTCGAGCGTGCGCGGGCCCTGTTTGAAGAGAATGAGCCGGGCGGCTTCGGGGTCGGCCGAGACCAGGTCGGCCAGACCGTCGCCGTCAATATCGCCGACAGCGGCGGGGCGGCGTTTGCTCTTACTCGGCACCGGATAGGCATGCACATACACCGGCCAGTCGGCATCAACGGTTTCCTCGGCGGTCTGCCACTCGTAGCAGATCAGCCGTCCCGTCGCGGCCTCTACCATGTACGCGTCATCGCCGCTGCCGGCATTGGGGGCCAGGCTCAGGCCGCGCAGCTTGGGGATCTTGATGCGGCGCAGCGCGCCGAGCTTGCCGCTTTCTTCCTGAAGCATGACGCACAAGCCGTACTGATCTTCATCGACGACGATCATGATGTCGTCCAGCCCGTTACCGTCGATGTCCGCGGCGCGGACGGCGATCGGCTGGCCGATGCTGTGCGTGATGCGCAGCGGCTCGTCGAGACCGCCGCCGGCCTTCTGATGGAACACCAGCAAGTCATCCGTGCCGAGCAGGACGGCATCGTCGCGGCCATCGTGGTTGAAGTCGCCGATCGCGAGATGGTCGGGCGACGGCACGCCGTCGGCGGCGCGAATGCCGTCCGCGGGTCCGAAACCGCCCTCCGCCAACCCCGGCACAACGACGAGTTCCTTCGGGTCGCCGAAGAAGACGATGTCGGGCCGCCCATCGGCGGTCATGTCGGCGATTTCAAATACGCCAACGCGGTAGGCAATTGGCACATGCTCGATGATGAGCGGTCCGCTGCTCCCGAGCTCGTTTCGCTCAAGCACGGGTTCATCCGAGGCACGCGGGTTGTCTGGATCAGGCTGATAGAGAATCTCGAAACGTGCCTTGCGCGGGTTCCACAAGATGACATCGGTGCGGCCGTCGAGGTCCATGTCGGCGGCGTGCACATCCATGATGCCATATTCGAACTTGTAGATCTGGAGCTCATCGAAACCGAAATGCTTGGCCAGTTCAGTGCGTTGTTCGTCCGTCAGCGGTCCGTCCGCGAACGTGGTTGATGCGAGCAGCAACGCAATGCCGAGCCACCGGATGTACGAATTCATTGACGAACTCCCGTATAGCGGGTCTTCGAGATGGGATGCGCATCCGCTCCCCGATGCAGCGAATTGTAGGGCGTCGGCGCTGAATCGCCAGTTGACGACACAGCGTGTCGAGGAAGTGCCTCGCCGGCACTCACGCATAAAACGCCGCCGCCCACCAGAAGCTATCCCAATACCAGACAGAGCCGCGCCCGTAAGGAAGCGGTTTGCGCCAAAGCCGGTGATTTCGCGACGCAACCGCTCCCTCACGGTCGCGGCTCGGATCGGAACCCGGTTTTGGGATAGCTGCTACACAGTTTCCTACATGGCGTCAGGTGACCGGTGCCTCAGCGATCGGATCATGCTTGGAACAACACCCGTTTGGTGGTACGATGCGCGCGGACTCGGGAAGGCATGTTTGCGGCTTTGGTCGGCTGCGATGTGTGAAACCGGTCGACACCACGCCGTCAGCCAGCCGCGCATGCACTGAAGCTAAACCGGGGAGGGCTGTAGCAATGTCAGCCTGGTCAATACGTCGTTGGGGCGTCGTGATCGTTGGGTTGGCCGTGTTGCCGCTGCTGATGTCGGCGGCACGCGGCGGTCGCACGCTGGACGAGGTCTTGTTCCCGCCGATCGAGCCGTACGAAAGCGGCTACTTGCGTGTCAGCGAGATTCACCAGATCTACTACGAGTTGTGCGGCAACCCGGAGGGCACACCGGTCTTAGTGTTGCACGGCGGTCCCGGCGGGCAATGCACGGAGACGGATCGGCGTTTCTTTGATCCCGAGCGTTTCCTGATCGTGCTGCACGATCAACGCGGCGCCGGCCGTAGCAAGCCGTTTGCCGAGCTGCGTGAAAACACCACGCCGAATCTCGTCGCCGACATCGAACACCTGCGCGAAAAGCTGTCGCTCGACCAGATCTGCCTCGTCGGCGGATCGTGGGGCTCGACGTTGGCGCTGGCGTATGCGGAGGCTCATCCCGAGCACGTGCGCGCCATGGTGCTGCGCGGCTTGTGGACCGCGACCGAGCAGGAGGTCGATCACTGGTACAACGGCGGCGTAGGGCTGTACTTTCCGGAGGAATACGACAAGCTCATCGACGCGCTGCCGCCAGATCAGGAGGGCAGCATTCCGCAACGCCTGCTGAAGATGTTACAGGACAAGCAGCCGGCGGTCCGCGAACGCGCCGAGCATGCCTGGGCCATGTACGAGATGAAGGTCGCGCACCTGGCGATGCCTGACGAACTCGTCGCCGCCAACGTTGCCCAGTGGGATTGCCGTGCGTTTTCGCTCATCGAGAATTACTACATGGCGAACGACTGTTTCCTGCGGCCCGATCAACTCATCGACGAAGCCGACAAGCTGAAGGACATCCCCATCACGGTCATCAACGGCCGCTACGACGTAATCTGCCCGCCGCGCACGGCGTACCAATTCTGCAAGCGGCTGCCCAAAGCCAGGCTAGTCATCACTGAGCAATCCGGCCACAGCCAATACGAACCCCGCACGACCGAAGCGTTGCTCGAAGCGATCAAGACGCTCGAATGAGCCCGGGTGGTTGCGTGATGCGTCCACTCCACCGTTGTGCCACTGCTCTTGAGCACATATTTGGCGGTGTTCGGCGACGCGGGAGAATCGGCTCTCATCCGATCGTTCCCGCCCGTTCCTCGGCAGCACTGCTCAGGAGCAGTGGCACCTCAGAGGTGGTTCGTGCTTAACCGTTCCAGCGCCGCGTCCATGTCGGCCGCCCGGCGCGGCCAGAAGAAACGTTCTACCGCCCGGCGGACGCGAAGCGCGTCATCTTGCCACAAGTCGCCCCCCGCGTGTCGCGCGATAAGCTTCGCCAGTCGCCGTGCCAGCGAATCCGCGTCACCTGCGTAGAAAGACGCATCGGCGTTTTCGATCGCTGGCGGACCGACGATCTCGGGATACGCCAAGCGCCGCGGCAACACCGGCCACGCCCCAGCCGCGATCGCCTCGACGATACTGACGCCGAAGAACTCGTGCCGCGCCGTCGAAACCACCAGGTCGGCGGCCCGCAAGACGTTCTCGTAATCCGTCCGTGTCGCCTGATAGCCCCAGTGGTCGATGTGGTCGGCGAATTCCTCGCGGGCCGCGTCAAACACATCGGGCGACTCGGCATACTGCTCGCCAATCACGCTCAGGCGAAAGTCAACGCCACTCGCGCGCAGTTGCCGAATCGCCGCGAAGAACGAATCCGGGTCCTTGTCATGCTCCCAGCGCGCCACCCATAGGATGCGCGCGGGCCCTGGCTCGCGCGTGTCCGCCGGCGCGATCTCGCGAATCCCCAGCGGTTCGATGCTCGACTTGCTCCGGATGCGCTTGACGACGTCCGGCAGGTGATAGTCTGGCATCTTGCGCAACGCCTTATGCAAAGCACCGAGAAAATCGTCGCGATGAAACGCGGAATTGAACCACACGGCATCCGCCGCCAGCGCGGTCGTCATGTTGACGAACCCGAAATGCAGATCACGCTCACCCATGAAGCGAAACGGATAGGTGAGCTGGTTCTCGTGGAAATACACGACATGCGGCAGCCGGCGGACGCTCTCCGGCACGAGCCCGCGAAACTCCGCCAGGTTCAGCATGTCCGAG
>JAFGRR010000409.1 GCA_016935035.1 Phycisphaerae bacterium
ACCAGCGCAGCGTTCCGCTCTTCGTAAACGTGCGTCTGGTCAAGGACGTGCTGGTCGCCGGCCGGCCGCTCAACGTAGGCACCTTCGTTCGGCCCGAGGACATCACCAAGGAACAACGCACCTTCGATCGGATCGAGGACGTCGGGCTGGACGATCCGGCGGCGGCCATCGGTCAGGAGGTCAAGCAGTATGTCGCGGTGGACGGCATGCTGCGTGTCAGCGATCTCAAGCCGGTCGATCTCGTCAAGCGCGGCCGGCCCGTCAGCATCACGGGGGGCAGTGGCGGCGTGGTGGCCCAGATCGCTGGCAGCGCCCTCGATTCGGGCAGCTACGGCGACTCGGTGCGTGTGCGTCTAGGCAACACGCGCAACGACCGGCGCGAAGTCCACGCCACCGTGACCGGCATCGGCACCGTGCGTTTGGCGGCACCGTAAGCAGAGGCAGGAGTGAACATGCGTCAGACAACTCCGACATTCAGTGGCAAGACCGCAATCCTGCTGATGGGTGCGGCCACACTGCTCGCAAGCGGCGCCACGGCGCAGAACAACTCGCTGTTCGGCTCGGGGCAGTCAACCCAGCCACCGGGAACGTCGACTGCCCCGGTAACACAAGCGCCGCCACAGATGGCGGTTCCGATGGTCGTGCCCCCCACGGTGGTCGAGGCGCGCACTGTGGTCCCCGAGACGCCGGAAAACGTGCACAACCCGAATCTGCTGGCCGTGTCACCGATCGCGGTCGCGGCTCCCGAAGCGAAGAAGTTCAAGGTGCACGATCTGGTCACGATCATTGTCCGCCAGACGAAGGAGACAGCCAGCGACGCCAACCTGAAGTCGGAGAAGGACTGGAAGCTGGAAGCCGAGCTGGCCAAGTGGATTCAGCTCAGTGACAAGCACGGCGTCGTGCCGGCCACGCTACCGCAGGGCAACCCGGCAGTCGACTTCGATTTCACGAATGAGTACGAGGGCAAGGGCTCGCAGGGTCGCAAGGACTCGCTGACCACGCGCATCACCGCCGAGATTATCGACGTCAAGCCCAACGGCAACCTGGTTATCGAGGCCACCAGCCGCATCAAGGTGGACGAGGGCGAGCAGGTCATGACGTTGACGGGCACCTGCCGAAGCGACGACGTGAGCGCGCAGAATACGGTGCTCAGCACGCAGCTCGCACAACTGACGATCGAGTCGGAGAACACGGGCGCCGTGCGCGACGCGACACGACGCGGCTGGTTGATGCGGGCCTTTGACCTACTGCGGCCGCTGTAAGGAACACGGTCAGTGAGGAGCACCACGACCATGAGGAAGGCGACGGGCATGATGACGACATGGAGGTCAGTCTGCGGGCTGCTGCTGGTGGCGAGCTTGCTCACAAGCGCGTCGGCCGAGGTGCTCGTGCAGGACATCGCTCATCTCCAGGGTGAGCACGTCAACCGCCTGATGGGATACGGGCTGGTTGTCGGGTTGCCCGGGACGGGCGACGGCGGCAAGAGCGCCCCGACGCTGCGCGCCTTGGCGGCACTGCATCAGCGCTATGAGCAGAACGTCCTGGCTCTCGAAGAACTCGAAAACGACAAGAACGTCGCCCGCGTGCTGGTAGAGGTCGAGACGCCGAGGAACGGCTGGCGTTCGGGCGAACGTCTCGACGTGGTCGTAACGGCCCTGAGCGCCAAGAGCCTGGTGGGTGGCCAGTTGTTGGCGACGCCGCTCCAGGTTTCGCCGCTGCCGGTCAACCCGCCGCCCGGCATGGACCGTATCTGGTCAATCGCCGGCGGACGTGTTGACCTGCCGAACGAAGGCGTGCCGACACGTGGGATCATCCGGGGCGGCGCGATCATGGAAGAGGACTGGTATCACAGCTTCATCCAGGACCAGCACATTACGCTGGTGCTGGACGACGCGCGGGCCAGTTTTCCGTTGGCGCAGATGGTCGCCCGCGCGATTGAGCAGGAGCTTTCCGACCCGACCGCGCAGGGTGTGTACGAACGCGACGAGCAGGGCAATCTGATTGTTGAGACCGACGTCGCCGTCGCTCTCGGCCCCAACACGGTACGGGTGCGTGTGCCGTCGTACGAGCTGACGCAGCCGGCGGGTTTCATCAGCCGCGTCCTGCAAACACCGCTGTTCATCATGCCCAAGCAGCGGGCGCGCGTGGTCATCAACCGCACTACGAATCACATCACGATGACCGGCACCGTGACGATCCTGCCGACCGTGGTGCAGATTCCGGGCTTCGGCACGGTATCGACGGGCGGCGGACAGACGGCCGGCAACAGCGGGGTCGTGGGGGTGGCCACCGAGGCCGGCGACAGCGCCGAATTCCAACAACTGCTGCAAACCCTCGAGCAGTTCAAGATCTCACCAGAGCAGACGGTCCAGGTCATCGAGCAACTGCACGAAACCGGCACTCTTCAGGCCCAACTGGTCTACACGGAGTAGAAGCTTCTCATGGCCATCAACGCCATTGCATCTAGCTCAACAAGCGCGAGCGTCCATCTGACGGGCAGTCGCACGCAACATTTGCGCACCCTGCTGAGCAACGCTGGCTATACGAAACAGCTCAACAGCGAGGACGTGCGGGACGCAGCGGCCCTGCTGGTCTCCGAACTCGGGTTCAAGCCCATGCTGGCCGAGATGCGCAACTCGCCGTTCGAAAGCGAGATCTTCGGCGGCGGTCGCACCGAGGCCATCTTCGGCGAGCAGCTCGACGAACGCCTGGCCGACACCGTGGCCCAGGCCACGGGCGGTGGAATCGCTGACCGCATCGCCAACCTTTTGCGGACGTCCGTGAACCAGGGTGAATCTGACGAACAGCCGGCGGCGGATGAAGCCACCGCCAACGAGGGGCTAGAGGTGATCGCATGAGTTCCGTGACCGGTAGCCTAAAGCCAGTGCCGCACACGCCGGAACTCGGCCGCGCCGCCGACGCGTTGCTGACGTGCTTTCACGTCGCATACGAGCTGCTAAGCAAGCTGTTGGCGCTGGCGGACGACAAGCTCGACGCCATTCGGCGTGCGGACGCCAAGCGTCTGAACCAGAACACGCACAGTGAACTCAAGCTGCTTCAACAGATCGCTGTCAATGACCAGGAGCGAAATGCGGTTCTTGCTCGTATAGCGCAAGCCCTGCGTCGTCCCGAGTTGAAGCAAGGCCGCGCGAGTGAAATCGCGGCGGCACTTCCCGAGCCGACGTCATCGCGTTTGCGGGCCAGAATCAGCGGTTTGCGCGAGGTAGCCCTGAATTTACGCAAGAAAAACGACTTGGTCGCACGCGTGGCACGCGATCTGCAAACACACATTCGTGACATCTTTGCCGAAGTGGCGAAGTCGCAGATGGAGACCGCGGTGTACGACGCGTGCGGTCAGCACGAACGACACGCGAAGCCCCGCATGATCGTGGACGCCTTGGGATAAAGTAAGTGGCGATTTTCGGCGCATCATATCAGATTGGTCGCAGCGCTCTCGCAGCCTACCAGGCCGCCATCAGCGTCGTCGGCCAGAATATCGCGAACGTCGGCAACGCCGACTACACGCGACAGAGCGCCCGCCTGGCGGCCATGACCGGCGGCAGCGCCAACGGCATCACGCCCGGTGGCGGCGTCGTGCTCTCCGAGCTGGAACGCCACACCGACGAAGCCATCGAGGCTCAACTGCTCGACGCCAACAGCGGGCGCACTGCCGCCGAACTGCGTTACCAGTACATCAGCCAGGTCGAGTCAATCTACAACGAGCTGAGTGACGGCGATCTCTCGACACAGATGTCCGAGTTCTTCGGCAGCTTCGGTTCCATCCAGACGACGCCCGACGACTCGGGTGTCCGCAACACGACTATCGCGACGGCCAACGCCCTGCTCAGCAACATGCAGCGGCAGCGCTCCGAGCTCGTCTCACAGATTTCAACGATGAACGACACGGCAGCGGCGGCGGCCACCGAGGCTTCCAGCATCGCCGGCGAAATCGCCGACCTCAACCAGCGCATCGTTGTCGAGGAATCGAACAACCAGAGTGTCGCCAGCGCACTCCGCGATCGGCGCGACATGCTGCTGCGCGACCTTTCCGAGCTGATCGACGTCCGCGTGCGTTACCAGGACAACGGCGTCGTCAACGTCTACGCCGGTAGCGAGGCCCTCGTCGAGTTCAATCGCTCGCGTGGGCTGGTGGTGGAACGCCAGAACGATGGCGGCGTCGAACTGGCCACAGTGCGCTTCGCCGACAACAACGGACTCGTCGACGTCACCGGCGGCCAGTTGGCCGGGCTCGTCGATACGCGCGACGACACGATCGTGCAACAGATCGAACAACTCGACCAACTCGCCCAGGCACTGATCTACGAAACGAATCGCATCCACTCGACGGGTCGCGGCCTGACGGGCATGTCGTCGGCCACCGGCACCTATGCCGTCACGGACACAGACGCGGCCCTCAACAGCAGCGCGGCCGGCCTGTCATTCCCGATCGAGAACGGCTCATTCATCGTGCACGTTCGTGACACGCAAACCGGCCAGACGATCACGCGCCAAATCGAGGTTGACCTCGACGGCATCACTGCCGAGGACAGCCCGGACACGTCGCTGGCCAGTCTGGCGGAAGCACTCAACGAGATCCCCAGCCTGACCGCCTCGATCACGGCCGACAACCGCTTGGCGCTCGAAGCCGAGGGCGACGCTGAATTCTGGTTTACCGAGGATTCGTCGGGCGCGCTCGCCGCGCTGGGCGTAGGGACATTCTTCACTGGGACCAATGCCGCCGACATAGACGTCAACACCACGGTGAGCAGCAATCCCAAGCTAATCGCGGCGTCGCTAAGCGGTGGCACGGGTGACGGCACCAACGCCGGCAAACTTTCACTGCTCGGCGCGCAGGCCAGCGACCTGCTGGGTTCCCAGAGCCTGGACGAATACCACGCCCGCATGGTCAATGAGCTGGCCGTGGCGGGGGCGGCGGCCCAGAGCGAGTACACGGCGACGGACACGGTGTACGCCAGCCTCGTCGCGCAGCGCGAAGCTATCAGCGGCGTCAGCCTCGACGAGGAAGTGCTGAACCTGACGATGTACGAGACCGCGTTTCAGGGCGCGAGTCGGTACCTGACGACGATCAACGACCTTAGCCAGGAAATCCTGAACCTGGCGCTGTAGACGGCGGCGCAAGGCCGCAATGTGGACTCAACAGTAGTCACTGGTGGACGAAGACGACATGGCAGTCATCCCGGTCAACATCGCACGTGTCAGCCAGAACCTGCGTTCGTTCAACATGCTGAACACGATCCAGGCGAACACGACCAGCCTCTTCAAGGTGCAGAACCAACTCTCCACCGGACTGAAGTTCTCCACACCCAGCGAGGACCCCACCGGCGCCATGACCGTCAGCACCATTGATCGCCAGCTCGACCGCATCAAGCAGGTGCAAAGCAACCTCAATACCGCCACCACGATGCTGGCCGAGGCGGAGTCGGCGATGGCTTCCGCCATCGACCTGATGCGCGAAGCCAAGAACATCGCCGTCGAGGCCACCAACGACACGATTTCGGCGGACGAGCGCGAGTCGCTCGCCACGGTCATCACGTCCACCATCGACGAGATGATCTCGATCGGCAATAGCAAGTACCTGGGCACGTACCTGTTCAGCGGGCACCAGAGCAGCCAGCAGCCGTTCGCGTGGGATCTGGACGGCGTGGCGTTCTACGGCGACGAGGGCCGCCGCGAGACGATCGTCGATTCCGACTTCTCGCAGGACGTGTACACAATCTCCGGCCAGACGTTCTTCGGCGCCATCTCGACGCCGATCTCCGGCACGGTTGACTTGGCGCCCGCCGTCACCGAGAGCACGCGCATCTGTGATCTGCGCGGGCCTTCAGGCGAGATACCGGATCTCGGCCGCGTGCGCATCGGCGTGGGCGACGAGTCCTTTGACATTGACCTGAGCGGCGCCGACACGGTCGGCGACGTGCTCGACATGCTCAGCACGAGGCTGCCCGAGAGCGTCGAGGTTGCTCTCAACAACAACGCACTGCAACTCAGCGGCGCCGGGCTGACCGTCGATGACATCGGCGGCGGATTGACCGCCCAGAGTCTGGGAATCCTGGCCCGCGGCGACGGTGTCGGCTCGGTCATCGGATTCGATCTCAATCCGACAGTCACGCCGCGCACGACCATCGACTCTCTCCAAAACGGCGCCGGGCTGGATCTGGATGGCGGCATCGTCATCCGCAACGGCAGCCACTCGGCCACGATCGACCTCTCGGACGCCGAGACTATCGAGGATGTCATCAACCGGATCAACAACGCCGGCGTCGGAGCCTGGGCCCAGGTCAGCAACGACGGGCGTCATATCGACGTTCTCAACCGCGTTTCCGGGACGAGCCTGGTGGTAGAGGAAAACGGCGGGTCGGCCGCCACCAACCTGGGCATCCGCACGATCGCGGGCGATACACCGCTGAGCGACCTGAACCTCGGCCTGGGTGTCGGCACCGTGGATGGCGACGACATTAGGATCACGACCGGCGATGGCGGCGTGCTGACTTTTGATCTGGACGGGGCACAGACGTTGCAGGACGTGCTCGATCTGCTGAACGAAAGCGGGGCGATCACTGCCGCGCTGAGTGACGGCGGCAACGGCATCGTGATCACCGACAACACCGGCGGCCCGGACGCCCTGAGCATCGAGGCAGTCAACATGTCGCCGGCGGTCATGGACCTGGGTCTCAACGTAACCACCGACGGGGCAACGCTGGTGGGCGATGAGATCAACCCGGTCAAGGTGGAGAGCACGTTCACGGCGCTGCTGGAGCTGCGCGACGGGCTGCTCAGCAACGACACAACCAAGCTGACGTTCGCCGGCGAACGCCTGGAGCGCGTGCTGGAGAATATGGAAGCGGTGCGCGGTGAGTTGGCGGCGGAAGCCAAGTCGATGGACGACCGCGCGACGCGCATCGAGGCGGAGGCCTACAGCGCGGAAGTGCTTCGCAGTGACATTCAGGACGTCGACATGACCGACGCCGTCGTGCGTTACCAGCAACTGGAGACGGCGTTGCAGGCGAACCTGGTGGTGAGCGCGCGGATGATGAACCTGACGCTGCTTGCCTATCTGGACTAGTGCGGAACCCGGTCCAGCAGGACCGGCGCGGAGGCGTGCGGAAGCAGAGTGTGATTGTCGTCACGGGCACCAGTGGTTCGGCCCGTGGGGACCGGGTGCACCCGCGGGACGCGGGTGGGAGGCCGGAGTGCCCGGCCTGATCGACGGCTGTTGAGAACGCGGCCTACGGCGGCCGATCCGTCGCTCAGGCAGACCCGAGTTGGCAGAACCACAGGAGCAGATTAATGCTCATAGAAACGACTCGCTTTGGCACGTTGGAAGTAGATGGTACGAAGATCATCCATTTCAAGGATGGGATTCTGGGATTTCCGGAGCACCGGCGATACGCCCTGATCCAGACATCGCCGGACCCGGTGTTCTTCTGGCTCCAGTCGGTCGACGACCCGAGTCTGGCATTCATCGTCTGTGATCCGCAGGCGTTCGTGCCGGATTACCAGATTCCGATTCGGCAGGACGACCTCCAGACGCTCGAGATGGATGATGTGTCGGACAGTCAGGTGCTGGTCATCGTGAACCGCGTTGACGGGTATCTGGTGGCGAATCTGCTGGGCCCCCTGGTCGTGGGTGCCCAGTCGCTGCAAGCCCGGCAGATGGTGCTCTCGGATCGCAAGCACAGCACACGTCACCGGCTGATGCCGATCGAGTCCCCCGCGGCCGTGTCAAAGACCGCCTAGGTTTGGCCACGGCACGACTAGTGTTGCCCAAGGAAGGTTGGCTATAATGAAGGAAATAGGCTGGAAAGGTCGTGGGCAGTCAGCATTGGGCATCTTCGATGACCCGGCCGGACATGGTACGCATGACGCGAGGACGCCGGCCTGGGGGACTTGGGGAACGATATCGCAAGATGCCATCGAACGGCACATCAGCATAATCCAGGAAGGAGCCGCGGATGTTGGTGCTCTCAAGGCAACGAGACGAGTCGATAACGATCGGCGACAACGTGCAGGTCACGGTCGTCGACATTCGGGGCGACAAGGTCCGATTGGGCATTGTTGCACCCTCGGATATTCCAGTTCACCGCAAGGAAGTGTACGACGCAATTCAACGCGAAAACCACAGGGCAGCCAAGGTCAACCCGGACGACTTGGCTCAGGTTTCATCTCCGCCGACCTCATCCCGCCCTCGGCGGTAGTCACAGCGGGATGCAGCATCGGAACAACGGATTCTCACCAGGTAGCCACGAACCGTTCAAGGAGGATGGCCAATGGCTCGCATTAACACGAATGTCGGGGCGGTAACCGCCCAGAGATACCTCAACTCTTCTTACGAGGGCCTCAACGGAACGCTCGAACGCCTGAGCACCGGGCTGCGGATCAACAGTGGCAAGGATGATCCCGCTGGCCTGATCGTGTCCGAGCGGCTGCGCAGCGAGATCAGCGCCGTAAATCAGGCGATCACGAACTCGCAGCGGGCTTCGAACATTATCGCCACCGCCGAGGGTGCCCTCGACGAGGTGGCCGCCCTGTTGCTCAGCATTCAGGAGAAGGTGGTTGAGGCCGCCAACACGGGCGCGCTCTCGGATGAGGAGATCGAGGCCAACCAGCTTCAGATCGATGACGCCATCGCCAGCATCACGCGCATCGCGAACACCACCAGCTTCGCGGGACGGAATCTGATCGATGGCTCGCTCTCATACGTCACCAGCGGCATATCATCCGACGCGATCGACGCCTTGGCCGTGTACCGTGCCCAGTTCGGGACGCGGCCCTATATTCCGGTCAACATCGAAGTGACGCAATCGGCCCAGCCGGCCGCGCTGCTCTACCCATTCAGCACGGTGCCCGACTCGGTCACCATCGAGATCCAGGGCAAACAGGGTACCACCACGCTGTCCTTCGTCTCTGGAACCTCGGCGGCCAAGATTGCCTCGGCAATCAATGCGCTCAGCGACGCGACGGGCGTGTGTGCGATCCTGTCCAGCACGCCAGCCGCCGGCTTCCAACTCATCAGCGCCGAGGTCGGTAGTCGCCAGTTCGTCGGTGTCACCGTGCTGCCGGGCGGCGGCACCTTCAACGTGACCGATACCGACGGCGTCACCGTCAATCGGACCATCGGTCGAGATGCCACGGCGACCATCAACGGTGCAATGAGCACCGGCGACGGTAACGCGCTCACGCTCAAAACCTCGTCGCTCGATCTCGAGCTGACGCTCGATGAGACTTTTGGATTGGGTACGACCAGCTTCGCCATTACCTCGGGCGGCGCCCTGTTCCAGATCGGACCACGGGTCAACAGCAGCCTGCAGGTCGGCGTTGGGATAAACTCGGTCGCCGCCTCACGTCTGGGCAACCAGGCCATCGGGTACCTGTCACAAATCGTGACGGGCGAGGATTACTCGGTCGTGGGTGGCAACGCCATGGAGGCCTCGCAGATCGTGGATGAGGCCATCGCGCAGGTATCCGTCCTGCGCGGCCGCCTGGGCGCGTTCGAGAAGAACACGCTGGATACCAATATGAATCAATTGGGTATCACGGCTGAAAACCTGACGGCCTCAGAATCGACGATTCGAGATGCGGACTTCGCCTATGAATCGTCGCAGCTCTCGCGCAATCAGGTGCTGATCTCGTCCGGCACGACTGTGCTCGGCTTGGCAAACCAAGTGCCACAGTCCGTGCTGCAACTGCTGGCGTAGACCGACCGGTGATCGCGAGGGCCCGATAAGGATTCCCCAATCGCCGAATCTTGCGAATAGGACCCCCGTCTGGCGCCACGCCAGACGGGGGTCCGCTGATATTCGCATCGCGTCTTGCCGGTTAATTAAAGCCCTCAGGATTCCCGGACGATTTCCCCTCTGTCAACAGCGGACGTAGCCGGCCTTACGACCGGCATGGCTCGAAGCAGTTCGCCGAAGGTCGCGGAAATCCGCACCCGAGCCAATAGAACAAATGCCGCAACGCCTGTGGAGGCGCAGTCTCATGAGCCGAATCAACACGAACATCCCATCCCTTACAGCGCAGCGAGTCTTGAACGCGAACAACAGAGAGCTTAACACCTCGCTGACGCGTTTGAGCACCGGCCTGAAGATCAACACCGGAAAGGACGATCCGGCTGGTCTGATTGCCTCTGAAACACTGCGCGCCGAGAAAGTCGCGATCAGCGCGGCCCTGACGAACATCTCGCGGGCCGACAACGTGATCGCAACCGCTGAAGGCGGCCTGGCCGAGATCAACAGCCTGTTGCTCGACCTGGAAGACCTCATCGACCGCAGTTCGAATGAGGCCGGCATCAGCGAGGAAGAGCGGAACGCCAACCAGGTCTCGATTGATTCGATCCTCGAATCGATCGACCGCTTCGCGAACACGACCGAATTCCAGGGTCGGCGTCTGCTGAGCGGCGAGCTCGACTACAGCACATCGTCGGTCACGACCTCCCAGTTGGGTGACGTTCGCGTCAACAGCGCCAAGATACCGCAGGGCGGTACGCGCACCGTCGTCGTGGAGGTTCTCACGTCGGCCGGCGTGGGCTCACTTGCGTACGCCGGCGCCACTGCGGGCTCCGGCGCCGTGACCGTCGAGATCGTCGGTAACATCGGAACCGAGGTTATCACGTTCGCGTCGGGCGCGACTGTCGCGGAAATGGTTGCCGCCATCAATCAGAGCACGGATCTGACTGGTGTGTCAGCCATTGCCAGCGGCGTGAGCGGCATGCGGGTAACCAGTACCGAGTACGGGTCATCGGAGTTCGTCTCGATCAATGTGATCGATGACAACGGCTCCTTCGCCTCCGGACTCAGCGGCACCCAGGACTACGGTGAGGATGCGTCCATCACGATCAACGGCGTGGCCGCTATCACCGACGGTCTGACCGCGAGCATGCGGACGGGCGTCCTGAGTGTCGACATCGACCTCACGGAAGCCTTCGGAACGCAGACCGCCAACTCGGCCACGTTCTACGTGACTGGCGGCGGTGCCGACTTCATGATATCCCCGACGGTGAGCACCGCGGGTCAGATCAGCTTGGGCATTCAGTCGGTGACGACAGGCAACCTCGGCAGCAGGTCGCTCGGGTACCTGTCCACGCTGGCCACGGGCGACACCAACGCCCTGAACAGCGAGAACTACTCCGCCGCGCAGCGCATCGTCCGCGAGGCCCAGCAACAGGTGTCCTTCCTGCGAGGCCGCCTCGGTGCCTTCCAGACCAACACGCTGGAAACCACGGCGAACGCCCTGGAAATCACCTACGAGAACACAACGGCGGCCGAGAGCATCATCCGCGAGACTGACTTCGCCGCGGAAGCCGCCAATCTCACCCGCTCGCAGATCCTGGTGCAGGCGGCAACCAGCACACTTGCCATGGCCAACGCCAATCCGCAGAACGTGCTGGCACTGCTCGGATAGGCGATGATCGGCTCTGACCGGACGGG
>JAFGRR010000410.1 GCA_016935035.1 Phycisphaerae bacterium
CCGCCCAAGCCCACGTACAAGAACGCGGTTACGGTGTGGATGCTGATGGCCCATACAATCGCGACGAATACGAACGGAACGTAGAAAGCCTTCGAGGGCTGGCGTCCGCGGTAAGCGCAGTAGAGCAAGTAGCCGCAGATGTGCAGGTTCAGCAGCAGGTAGCCGTTTAGGACGATCACATCCCAGGTCAACATCGAGATGGGGAAATTGAACCGCCAGAGCAGGTGCATGAAGCGGTCGGGCCGCCCCAGGTCCACCGTGACAAACAGCAGGCACATGATGATGACGGCCACCGCCAGCAACTCGCCGAACACGACAACATCATGCAGGTGCATGTTGCGGTAGACGTAGACCGGAATCACGAGCATCGCTGCTGCCGCGGCCAGTCCGACGAGGTAGGTGAAGTTGGCGATGTACAATCCCCAGGAAACCTGGTCGGTCATGCCCGTCGTAACGAGGCCGTGTACGAATTGCTGGCAATAGGCATAAATCCCTCCCAGTGCGATGAGCGTGAGCACGGTCATCCAGAGGTGGTAGCGCCAATCACCGACGAAGCTCAGTCGGAAGCAGTCCCACAGGAAGGTCGTATAGCGCCTCACGCGGCACGTCCCGGAGTGGCCGGCGCGATGGGCTCGTGGTAGCGGCTACCACGCTCATCGAAGTAGTAGAAGAATCTTGGGATCGTCCCAACCTCCTCTTTCAGCACGAAGACACGCTTGTGCTTGAGGATGTAATGCACCTCGCTGTTCGGATCGAGGACGTTCCCAAACTTGCGCGAACCGGTCGGGCAGACTTCGACGCATGCCGGCAGCCGTCCCACACGTGTCCGTTGAAGGCAGTAGGTGCACTTCTCCATCACGCCCTTGCGGCGCGGGCGGTTCGACAGATACGCCATGTCCGGATTGAGCTCGCCCTTGGGAATCTGGGGTTCCGTGAAGTTGAACCGCCGTGCCCAGTACGGGCATGCGGCTTCGCAGTAACGGCAGCCGATGCACCAGTCATAATCGATGACCGTGATGCCGTCGGGTTCCTGCCAGGTGGCCTCGACCGGGCAGACCTTGACGCAGGGTGGGTTGGCACACTGGTGGCATTGCACCGGCATGTAGTACTTGTCCTGATTGGGTATGAAGGGTGGATCGTAGTGATGATCCGAGCTCTCGACGTCGATGCTGCCCTTCTCCATTTCCAGCACGCGGATGTACTGGATCTCCGGTGATCGGGACTGATTATTCTCTTCGACGCAGGCGTGAACGCATTTGCGACAGCCTATGCAGCGGCTGATGTTCAGTCCGTAGACGAACTCCACGCCGTCTAACGGCGGCGGGTCCTTCACGACCGTTTCCATGCCGTGTCGCCGCTTGACCTCTCCTGCGATTCGCGCCAGCACGCGTTCTTTGTCCTCCGGGGTCATCTCCTTGTAATGTCGCTGCAAGAACTCGTCGAGGGATGGTAGATCGTCCGTGCTGAGATGCCGCAGCGGCGACAGTGCAGCCACGACTGCCGCCGCACCGGCGCCGGCCGCCGCGCCTTTGAACAGGAAGCCGCGCCGTGTCAACGCCGGGGCCTTGTAAGGCGGGCGGTTCTCGGTCTTCTGGGGATCCGCGGGGACCATGGCCTAGTGCTCCTCATCCGGCGCGGGCGCTGCCGCGGGGTCGGCGGTAACGCGCAGGGGGTTATCCGCTTCACCGTGCCCGTCTCGATCCTGCGGGCCCATGCGAAGCGTGTCCGGTCCCGGGGCCGGGCGCATCGGTGGAAACGGCGGCTGGTGCGGGTCGTGACATTCGATGCACTTGCGACGCGATTGGGGCCCCTGCGCGGGATCCCAGTAGCCATTCGTACGGCCGTGCGAACCATGTTGCCAATCGCGGTACACCGGACCGTGACATTTGGCGCACAGCAATTGCGGCTGATCCCATGGGATTTCCTGGCCGAGATCGTCCACGAACGCATCCCGGTTCGTGCGATGGTGGCAGTTGAAGCAGCGTGTGTTGATGCCGTGCTTGAGCACGATCTCGGTATGTTGGGTCAGGCTGCGGGCCGTCTCGGGCGGCGACGGCAGGAGATCGTGGCAGTCGCTACAGCGATAGGTGAAGCCCGCAACCACGTATTGCGGCACGAGTTTGGGCTGCCGCACGGGCGTCGGATCGGTCACCCAGGCGGCGACCGGCGTGGCCGCGGGCACGGGGCTGGCAAATGGGATCGGGTCCAGCGGGAGCGTCAAAGCGACTGCGGCCAGTATGGCCGGCACCCAGTAAGGCCGACGGGCGATTGGATTGAACTGGGCTTCGTTCGCCATGCCATGGCCCCTTGCCTGGCCGTCTAATCTTATCCAGGTTCACACTGACTCTGGCGCCGATCATACATCCGCCGGACGGATCACAGCATGATCTGGATCAAGTCCTTATCGAATGGCCAACATAGGTGCGCGCTAATCTAGCGACCTTCCGTGGCCGCCACACGAAATGTCTCCTAGACGGTACAATCCTCTCAGCATCTCTGCAAGCGGGCGGACCTCTGCGCCCGCTCCTGGCGCGCTGCGCGCGACGACGATCAGGTCGATACTGGTTGCTCGATCGAACGGCGTGCGCGCATGGTCACCAAACACCCGTACCTCACAGCAGCCGTCACTGCGAAGCTGATTAAGCAGCGGCCCGTCCTCCAGTGCCAGGATCGGCGTGCTACGGGCTTCCAGCGTGGGTTCCGTTGCGTCGCAATCGTGCATCACCACGTCGACGAACGCGCGATTACCCGCGCGGTGAACGCCTTTGAGAACCGCCCGTTCGGTTCCATCGATATTTACTCTCTGCAGTTTCTGCCAGTAGATGGGTCCGTCCGCCAGCTTCCAGCAATTGAGCACGTGGATGACGATCACGCCACCGCGTCGTAGCAGCCGAGCCATGTGTCCGATTGCTATGCGGACCGCGTCCACGTCCGGCAGTAACGACAGCGAATTGCCAATGCACGTGATGGCGTCAAACTGCTGTTCGATTTGGTGCAGTGCTTCGAACTGCTGCACACCCCACTGGAGTTGTTCGGATTCGCCATGCTGCTCACGGCAATAGC
>JAFGRR010000411.1 GCA_016935035.1 Phycisphaerae bacterium
ATCGCGCGACTCACGCCACTTTGCGGCGGCACTTCGCGATCAAGCTGCTGCGCGGGCGGCTGTCATCGTCGGAGGATCGCTGGCGCTTCGCGTTCGAGGCCGAGTTGCTGCGCCGGCTGCAACACCCGGGCATCGCGCGCGTACTGCACGTAAACGAGGTGCAATGGGCCAGCGGCACGCAGCCGTATTTCGTCATGGAATTCGTGCACGGCAAGTCGCTCA
The DNA here is from genome assembly GCA_016935035.1 of Phycisphaerae bacterium. Lineage (GTDB taxonomy): Bacteria > Planctomycetota > Phycisphaerae > UBA1845 > Fen-1342 > JAFGRR01. The sequence goes on from JAFGRR010000411.1 coordinate 223, forward strand.
TTCAGTACGCCGACGAGGCCGGGCTTAACGTCCTGGAACGTCTGGTCCTGCTGGCGAACGTCTGCGAGCCGATCGAATTCGCTCATCGCCGCGGCATCGTGCATCGCGACTTGAAGCCCGGCAACATCCTGGTCGACGAATCGGGCAATCCGAAGGTGCTGGACTTCGGCATCGCACGCATTCAGGATTTCACGCCGACCTTTTCGGGTGACCGGCCCGGCCGTTTCATCGGCACGTACGAATACGCCAGTCCCGAGCAGGTCGCCGGCAAAAACGATGAGTTGACACCACGGTCGGACATCTATTCGCTGGGGCTGATCGCACACGAGTTACTGACCGGGCGCCTCCCGCGAACCGTCGGCGGTAGCATACACCTTGACCTCGGCCGCGTTCGCCTGACCGGCTGCCCGCGTCTGCTCACATCGCGACAGCGGGAGTTCCGCTACTTTCTGCGGGTCATCTTCTCGTCGTCACTGGCGCGGGCCGTCCCGCAGCGTTACAGGTCCGCCGGGGAGTTGGGGGCGACGCTAAACGCGGTGGCAGCCGAGTTCCAGCGGCCCTCGGGCTGGTCGGCCATCCGCAACCGTCTGGCGCGGTTCCTGAAGGGCGCAAGCTCGACAGGCGACACGCACACCGCCCCGCCGCTGGCCGCCGTTTTGCGCACACGCCTGGCCATGTCAATGAACGCCGAGCAGGCCCGCGAGTCGCGTGGCAAGCAGTCCCCGCATCCCCCGCTCGACGCCGGCGACAACGACGATGTCTACCGCCTGCGCGAGCCGGACAAGTAAAGGCGGGCGGGATTAGTGCCTACGGCCAAAACGCGGCGGTGCACGCCAGCCAATTTAGGCCACACGTAGTGCCATGCCTCTTTGACTGATGTCTGTGGCGGCCGATGTTTCGCCAGCCGTCTTCCGATATGCGTCAACCGCGCGTCAGGCAATCAGACCGGGCGCCACGCGAGTTCACGGACGCCGCGTCAGTCGCTTGCCTCGGTGACCGCCCGTGCTTGTCGCCCGAAGATCAGCACTACCAGCAGCAGCATCGCGCTGCCCGCCAGCAACCCGATCCACGGCGACAGCCCCGCCCAGCGGCACATGATGTCGCCACTCAGCGTCGCCACCACCGCTACAACGACGGCGTACGGGATCTGCGTCCAGACATGCAGCTCCAGCGAGCACGATGTCGCCAGCGACGACAGCACTGTCGTATCGCTAATCGGCGAGCAATGGTCGCCGAATACCGCACCGGCCAGCACGGCCCCGACCGAGGCGTAGAAGATCGGGAGGGCCTCGGCCGGCGGCATACCTTCCAGCATCCCCGACGCCACGACGATGGTCGCCGGGCAGATGATGCCCATCGTGCCGTACGATGTTCCGGTGGCGAACGAGACGACGCAGGCGGTCGCGAATACGAGCGACGGCAGCCAGCGTACGTCGAGCTGGGCATGCTCCAGCAGTTGGTTGGCCACCTGGCCGAGTTCCATCGCCTTCATCGCACTCGACAGCGACCACGCCAACACGAGGATGACCAGAGTCGGCAGCATGCGCGTCATCGCCGCCGTCGCGGCTTCCATGGTCTCCGTCAGCGTCAGTGTCCGGCTTAAGAGCGAGATGAAGGCCGCGACGATCGCCGCCGTCAGCGCACCGTAGAGAATCGAGTACGACGATTCGGCGTTGCTGATGACACCCTGGATGGTGTCCATCGGCGTAGCGTCCGGCAACGCTTGGCCCTGGTAGTTGTACCAGCCCGTGATCACAATCAGCAGTATGGTGACCACGAGCATGACCAGCACCGGACCGCCGGCGTACCAGGCGTTTGTCTCGCGGGCGGCGGTTATCTCCTCTGCGCCGCGGCCGGTGGCGTCCGGCTGCGTGAGTTCGCGCTCGGCCTTGAGCATCGGACCGAAATCGCGGTTGAGCCAACCAATGAGAAACACCATCACGATCGCGAGAATGGCATAGAAGCGATAGGGAATGCTCAGCAGAAACACGCGATACGCGGACATGTCGGCCAGGAAATCGGGCCGCGTGGTCAGTTCGCTCAGCCCGTCCTGGATATAGCTGATCTCGGCACCAATCCAGGTGCCGACCAGCGCGATCGAGGCGACCGGGGCCGCTGTCGAATCGACCATGTAGGCCAGCTTGGCGCGGCTGATCTTCAGGCGATCGCAAACCGGCCGCATGGCCGGGCCGATGATCATGGCGTTGGCGTAGTCATCGAAGAAGACCAGCAGGCCGGCGAGCCACGTTGAAAGCTGGCCGCGCCTGCGGTTGGAGGCCCGCTTTGCGACGGCGCGCACGATGGCCGCCGTTCCGCCGTTGGCGGCGATGATGCCGATCATGGCGCCGGTGAGAAGCGTGAATGTGATGATCTTGGCGTGCCCCAGGTTGGTGATACTGCCCAGCACACAGTGCTCCACCGCCATCCGTGTGCCATCCAGGGCCACCGCTGCGATGGCGAAGGGACTCTGCACCCAGGCATGCATGATGGCGGCGATGAGCGTGCCGATGAACAACGCCGGGATCACCTGCCGCCACCAGATTGCTAGAACGATCGTGACGACGGGTGGTATCAGCACCCAGGCGCCGAAGTAATCGCCGGGTGATTTCGCCGCCGGCGCGCTCGCGGGCGCCGATGCGCTGGCAGCCGGCGCCGACTCGGTGGGTGTGTCCTGCCCGAGTGCGATGCGTGGAGCAAACGTCACCAGGCAGAGCAAGACACATACCAGCCCGACCAATACGTGGCGTTGCCCGATCAAACCGCGTCGGGGCCCGATTTCCGACAATCGTTCGATGTTCGCTGACATGGCGGACGCACCGTAGCGAAGGCGTCGGCGACCGTCAACGCGCACGGCGCATGACCACGCCGCAATTCCGAGTACCGGTCGGCGTGCTCTGCAAAAAACCCGCGTTTTCCGTCAGAGTCAGCGGCAGGCCGCGATAGGTGTTGACGGGCCAAGGGTAACGTCTCCGGCAAGCGCCGGGGCAATTCAGGAGCACGACAATGACCGCTTTCGCGAACAAGACTCGCAGGGTGTTGCTGGCCGGCGTGGCGCTGGCGTTGGTGGCGGGGCTGTGCGGCTGTGACGATCTGTTCAGCGATTCGCCGTACAACGGCTGGGACACCGGCTGGGGCTATGACTACGGTTACGGCTACGACTGGGGCTACCCCGACTACGGCTTGTACGACCCGACGGACACGATCCAAGGCGTGGTCGACTATCGCACCAGCGTGATGGACAGCACCGCCGCCGCCTGGGACGACTACATCCGGCAATAGGCCGCCGGGAAATTGCGAATAGCGAAAGAGCGCGGTTGGGCGTGGGCCGCGCGACTTTCGCTATTCGCTATGCGTAATTGACACCGAATATGTCCCTCGCTTCCGCTTCGGGCCCTGTTTGCGTATCCATTGCCCCATTCATCACCTCGCGGCTATGCCCACCAGCTTCTAGCCGCTACACTTCTATTGTGGCCGTTTTTGCATTCTGCATTCTCAATTATGCATTTGCGGAGCGCAAGATGCCCGCCAACGTCTGGGCACGCATCGAACTCCACCAGGGCGACATCACCAGGCTTGACGTCGACGTGATCGTCAACGCGGCGAATGCGCGGCTGGCCGGCGGCGGCGGTGTCGATGGCGCGATTCACCGCGCCGCCGGACCTAGCTTGCTCAACGCCTGCCTGAAACTCGGCGGCTGCCCGACCGGCGATGCGAAGATCACACCGGGTTTCAATCTGCCGGCGCGGCACATCATCCACGCGGTCGGGCCGATTTACCACGACGGCACGCACGATGAGCCAGCCTTGCTCGCATCATGCTATCGCCGCTCACTGGAGATTGCCGTCGAACGTGGCCTCAAGACCATCGCGTTCTCGGCGATCAGCACGGGCATTTACGGTTTCCCATTTGAGCCGGCAACACGTATCGCCTTGCGGACGACCGCGCGGTTCCTGGAACAGGACGACTCCATCCAACGTGCCATCTTCGTTTTCTTCGGCGACGACCACTATCAGCAGGCGGAGCGCATCTATGCTGAAATGTCGGCCTCCTAGTGAACACACGCGTCTGAACCACCTTGTCTTCCTGTCGGGCATCCTGCTAGTAACGCTCGCCGGCTGCACCCAGCGTCCCATGACCTGGAATGAGCGCACCGCCGAGTACGACCAGGCCTTTCTCGTCGATGGCCGCACCGATCGCCGGATCATCTTCCGCGATGTCGGCAATCCCAACGGCAAGATGACGCTGCTCTTCGTCCACGGCCTGCTCGGCTCCAAAGTGCAGTGGGTATTCGTTGCTCCCGAGTTTCGTGACGATTACCGCATCGTCATGGTCGATCTGCTCGGCCATGGCGGATCGAGCAAACCGGACGATTGCGACTATTCCATGAGCATGCAGGCCGGCATCCTGCGCAAGCTCATCCTCGAACTAGACCTGAGCGACCTGGTGCTGGTCGGGGCATCTTACGGTGGCGGAACAGCGCTCGAACTGGCGCATGACCTGTGCATCAGCAGTGACCGCGATCGACTGCGCGGCGTCGTGCTGCTCGGGCCGGCGGGACTGCACTTCAAGCCGAGCGGCGCGCACGCGTTCGTGCGCTCATCCCTCTGGCGCAACCTGATCGCCGCGCTCATTAGCGGCCCAGCGCTCGCGCAGCTAACGCTCGAGTCGTGCTACCACAACGACAAAGCCATCGCCGACGAATTGCTGCTCGACCACAGCGTGAGACTCAGCGACGCGCACGCGCGTCACATCGGCGGCATCGCCGGGGCGCAGATCTTCACTGAACTCGATGCCCGGGGCGACGCCGAGTATCGCTACCAGGACATCACGTGCCCGGTGCTCATCGTGTGGGGGGCTCAGGATGAGATCGTCCCGCGCAAAGTCTTCACCAACCTCCACGAACTGCTGCCCAACAGCACCACCGCTGAAATCAACGACTGCGGACACGCGCCGATGTTCGAACGCCCCGGCGCTACCGCCGCCCACATCCGGCGTTTCGTGCAGGAGCTGCAAGCCGCGCCTTGAGCGTCTACGGCTGCGGCTCGAGCTCTTTGAGTTTCCGCTGATGGTATTCGTGCATGCGGCGGAAGCGATCGAGCAGGTGCTGGTTCAGGTGGGTAATGTCGTCCTTGCCGGGGTCGTCGGCGAAGCGGTTGCGGTCCCAGTCGGCTTCGATGCGGTCCAGAATCTCCGTGCACCATACATCCAACATACCCAGCCACATCCGGTCCGACGCGTCGTCTTGCCCCATTCTGTCACTGACAATGAAGTGCAGTTGCGTGTACATGAGCGTGGCAAGTGACCACTGGATGGCGTCCCATTCCACCTGGTGTTTTGTGACGTGCTCACGCAGGTGTTTCAACCTGTCCAAGGTGTTCCCAAGACCGAGCGAACGCTCGACGCACTGCCGCGCCGCTCCGTCAGCCAGGGTCTGTTTTGCGCGGGCAAGTTCTTCATCGCTGGCCCAGCAAGCCAGGTTAAACGTCTTGACGGGCCAGTCCACACGCTGCACCGCGCGATAGGCGTCTGTGAACTCCTTCCCATCCGGCAGGCCGAAGAAGTCCGCCGCAAAAACGTCGTAAAACGCCTCTTCATCCCAGTGACTGCCCGACCACGACTGCCCGGCGGCGTACGCGATGCCCGGCCATAGCACGTCGCTCATGTAGCGCGTTGGAATCCAGATGGTGGTGTCGATGCCGTGCAGGTCGTGCCGCCGGGCGATCTCCGCGAAACGCCGGACGTTCTCGTAGCTCGCTTCCGCCGGCAAGATCATGTGCGGGTGACACATCAGTGCCGGGCAGCCGATGACCTCGAAGCCGCGCCGCTTGAAGAACGCCACGGATTCGTCCGACACATCCGCGCGATAGTGCCAGTCATAGATGACGACGCCGGTAGTCGGCAGCTTTTCGACTATGCCGCGATGGCTCAGCAGCATGTCGCCCCACAGGCCGATCTGGCGGTTGTGCCTGGCGGCGATGTCGCGGCAACGTAGCAGGTGCTTGAGAAACCAGTCTTCCGTCGAGATCCCCGGGAATTCCGCGGCGCAGCGGCCACACTCGGTCATGTCCACTTCATCGCAGCCGATGTGCAGCCGCGGATGCGGAAACACCTCGGCCGCCCGCGCGTACATCGCGTCGAGATACTCGTACGTCTTGTCGCTAGCCGGACAGAGGACGTTCGTGAATCCGTGCACCTCGGTGCCGGCCCAACTGCCGGCGGGTTTGTCGCTGGTCGTCTGATGCAGAATCTCGCGGAAGTCTGGGTGACGCAGGAACACACGGGCGTGTCCGAGCGACTCGATCTCCGGAATCAGCTCGATGTGCAGGCGCTGGGCGAGATCGACCGGCGGCTTGCGTTGCTCAGGCCGCCAGGCGTGCGGGTGCATCAGCGGTTCGTAATCCTCGTGATACAGGCAGACGTTCTGGTCATCCGTCAGGTGTATGTGGATGCGATTGATCTTGTGGCGGGCACAAAAACGGATGAGACGCTCATAGTACTCGGCGTTCTCATTCGCCCGGGCCGGATCGACCATCACGCCCCTGAACGCCAGGTCCGGCCAGTCCAGAATCTCTACCAGCGGCGCGTGCCTTGTTTCGCCAACCATTTGCAGTAGCGTCTGCACGCCGTTGAACACGCCCGCCGGCGTGCGCCCCTCGATCAGCCCCCCCGTTTTGTCGATCCGCAGCCGGTAACCCTGGTCGCGGATTTCGTCGGCGTACTTTGACGACATGGTGGGGAAGTCAACGCTGGCAATCTCCAAGCGAATCACCGGTCCGTCGCCGTCCAGTTCGATCCCGCAGCCAGCCAGTTCCTCGCGTAGAAAGGCGACCTCGTTTGCAAGGCGTTCATCATCGGTGGATATTCGTGACCCGCTCAGGTCGACTTCACCCGGGCTAGCCTTGGCCTGTTTGACCAGCGGTATCCGCGTTGCTCCCATGGCAACCGCGCAGACCACAAGCACCGCGATTGTCGCGATGCAGCGACGTCCATTTCGCATATCCATGTTGAATCCCCTTCCAGCCGCCAGTCGGCGGCCGGATGCGCATGGCCCAATCTGGACGGGAAAAACAAGCGGTCTAGCCGGCCAGCGTCGTTTCGGCCTCTTCCTCGAATTCGCTGCGCAGCTTTGCCATTGCGCGGGCTTCGAGTTGGCGGATGCGCTCCTTCGATACGCCGAAACGCTGACCGATCTGTTCCAGTGTCTTCGGGCCGCCGTTGCGGTCCAGGCCGAAACGCTGTCGCAGAATGCTCTGCTCGCGTTCGTCGAGAGTCTCAAGCATGGCGTCAATGCGCCGCCGCATCACCGGCAGATAATCGTCCTCGGGCTCGTCGATGGCCGGACCGGCAAGTGTGCCGAGAAGTTCGTCGCGGCCGGTCTGGTAACGATCCTGGTGACGCTTGCGGTCGGGCATCGTGCGAGCGAAGTTCTTGATGATTGCCCACGACGCGTAGGTGCTGAACTTGAAGCCGCGCGAGTAGTCGAACTTGTCCACCGCGCGCATCAGCGAGATGTTACCGTCGCTGACGATCTCGAAGAAGTCGATCGCCGGATTGGCGTGCCGCTTGGCGATGCTGACGACCAGGCGCAGGTTGGCCTGCACGATTTGGTTCTTGACGCGATTGGCCGACTCAACCAGCCCCTCGATCTCGTCGAGCTGCCGCGCCGTCGCCGTCTCCGGATCAAGCGCTTCACGCAGCCGGTCCGCCTGGCAGCGCAGGAAGTTCATCTTGCGGAACAATGCCGCCTCGCCCGCCGGCGTCAGCAGCGGCAGACGGAAGAGGTGCCGCAGATACGGCGGCAGATCAGGCGGAACACGCCGCGGTGTCGTGCTATGGTCGTACGGATCGGCCAGCGCCGCGTCCGCTTCGATATCCTGTTCGATCGTCGGCGAATCGAACTCCTCGCTCTCGACGAATTCGATCTTACGCGACCGCAGATCACGCGCCCGCATTTCGGTCAGGGCGGCATAGATCCAGCGCACCGAGCGACCAAAACGCTCCGCCAGGTGCTCGACGGTCGCGCCATCCACGTACGCTTCCCAGATCGCAAGGCGGCGATCGTCGGGCGCAACCGCCATAGTCGAGCGATTGAACAGTCCGGCCTTCGGGCGTGCCTCGTCAAAGTGCTTGAGGATCAGACGGATCGTCTCGACCGCGCGGCCCGTCTGTTCGCAGATGCGCTTGGCGACCGAGTTGACCGTCCGCTCCCCACCTGCGACGAGTTCACGCGCCCGCGCAACGATTTCCTCGCGCTCCTCGCGCGAGAGCTGCGAGAAGTTGCTGCCGCGATTTACGAGGTCGACATTCTCCGCGACGAAACGCCGCACGCAGTGGTCGGGGAACGCCAGCCGTTGACGCCGATCATCGCAGCGGAATTTCCACCCCGCCAGCCCCCGGCGTCTCCAGCGAAAGATGGTCTTGGTGCTGACGCCGAAGCGGTCGGCCAGCTCGTTTACGGTCCAGAGCGGCTGCCCCCAGTGGGTCATCGAGATGCGGGCGTTATCGCTAAGCATCTCGGCCAGGTGTATCAGATCAGCGCGCAACGACGCGCCGCCGGCAGTAGCGTCACTATCGACGTCACGCTCCACCGCCGGCTGTCGATAGCCGGTCAGCGCATGCCGCACGAAATCAAACGGGTAGTCCTTGTCGTCGTCGATCACGGAGAGCAGGAAATCTACGCCAGCAAGCTGCCGCAGCCGCAGTCTGACGGGACCGCGGATGAGCTGCTCGGCGAGATTCCCAATGTGGCGCGACTCGAATCTGGACATAAGCACCTCTACGGGTACACACCTACCCCGCCCGGCTTGGCTCGGCCTTTATGACTCAGCGAATGCGGAAAAAAGTATGACCGCAAGTATGACGTAAACTACTATCGCTGGCCGCCTTGAAGCCGTAATGCTTCGGTTCACGCTCTGTACATATCATACGGCCGATTCTGGTCCGCATAAAGCATAAATCCGTACCGACCGGCATCGCTTACGCATCCGCAACCGCGCACGGCCACCATTCTCTCTGCCCCACAAGGGACTCGCGCGTCATGGCGCACGAGCCCCCGTCTCGGCACCCCGCAGGGGTTATCATCCGCCGGCATCGGGTGTCTGGGCGCTGGCCCCGTCCTTCACGAACACGTAGTACAGGCCTCCCTCGGCCCCTGTACGGCCAGCCACGGCCTCTGCCGTGGGTCCGATACCCATGAATACGTCACACCGCCCCGCTGCCCGAATCGCCCCGCCTGTGTCCTGATCGAGAGCAAACGAAGCGAAGGGAAGCTGGTGAATCCGGCCCTCGTAAACACGTGCCAGACGCGTGTCGACGAACGCTACGCACGCGCGCGGAAAAACCTCTTTGTCCGTGGCGATGGTCCGATAAGGCGTGACCGGCGTATTGATGCTGCCGAAGGGCCCGCCCGGCGCCTCTAGGAAAAATACAAAACGCTCGTTCAGCCAGCAGTACTTCTGAACATCTTCCGGATGCTGCCGGAAGTACGCGATCATCGCCTGTAGTGACAGCTTGTCGCGGCCGATCACGCCGTCGTCGATCATCTGGCGACTGATCGGCGTGTACTCATGGCCATTGTTGCCGCCGTAGCCCAGCTCATAGAGCGAACCATCTGCCAGCCGCAGCTTGGCCGAGCCCTGCACGGTGACTACGTAGGCCTCGAACGGGTCCTTCAACCACGCGACCTCCAGCCCAGCGCAGCGTCCCCGCTCTTCGATCTCGCGCCGACTGTAGTACGGCACGATACCGTTGGCGGTCTGGCGACCGAGAATCCGACCGTCTTCATCGCGGACGAGATCCGGCGGCGTGCCGTAGAGCGGATAGCGATATTCCGCGTCGCGCTCGCGCCGACCGTCGAAGATCGGGCAGTAGTAGCCGGTGAAGAAGACTGTCCCGCTGCCGTCCCAGCCGACCGATTGATATACGTCGAAGCGCTGCGTGATAAGCAGATCAAACTGCTCGGCCGATTGGGCCTCGTCGAGCGTGCGCAGGAACTCATTGAGGCTGGCGACGGCGCGCGAGTGCGAGATATCACCGTATGGGAAGTACCGCTGACTGCTAGGCTTGGCCATGTAGGACAGGCTGTGCTCGACCGCTTCGCGCAGGCCGGCTTGTTCATAGTAGCCACGCGAGAAATCTGGATACTGCTCGGGTGCGATCTTCCGCAGCGCCAGTTCACCGGGTGGCAACGGACGACCGTAATCCTTCGCGGTTTCACGCGGCTGAAACGGCGCCATGGCTTCGGGTTGCTTGCAGCCGGCACTAAGCCCGGAGACCAGCGTCCACGCGATTATCAACAGGGTGCGCAACATCTTGTCCTCCATGATCAGACGATGCACGTGTGGGTCCACTCGCTGGCCGCGATTGTGCCGCCAACTACCCCATCGTGCAAGGCCGATCCTGGTGCTGCGCCCGGACGCTCTCTGATCCACTTGGGCTGACGCCGTGTACATATTCCCAAAGAGCGGCGCGGGGCCCCTTCCGCGCAGGACACTTCGAGGTTGCACCATGATCAGAAGGCACGCTAAGAGCTACACAGAGCCGTGATTCTGGACGCAGCCGCGACCGTGAGGGAAGGCGAGCGCACCACCCGCGTCACTCGGG
>JAFGRR010000412.1 GCA_016935035.1 Phycisphaerae bacterium
CAGCGCGTTGGCTTCCCGTGCCCGGTTGCGAAAATCTGCCAGCTCGCCGTGCTCGATAGCGCGCACGAACTCGTTTACGAATGTCTCGCACGACACGTACATGCAGCGGGCACCAGGGTTGGCCTCCTGCATCTCGGCGCAGATTGCCTGGAGCAGGTGCGTCTTGCCCAGACCCGAAGCCCCATGAATGAACAGGGGATTGTACAGCGTGCCCGGCTGTGTACAGACCGCCCGGCAGGCGGCGTGCGCCAGGCGATTGGACGGCCCGACCACGAACTGGTCGAAACGATAATCGGGGTTCAGTGGGGCCGTGCGAATCACAGCCGTCCCATCACTCCTGATGAGCGTTTCGCCGTCGTTCTCGCACACGAAGCGCACCGTCATCAGGTAGCCGGTCAGGCTGATTGCAGACTGGATAAATGCTCGCCCGCATTGGTTCCGCAGATAGTCAGCGCGGGCCGAATCTGGGACGGTGATGCGCAGCTCACCCCGTTCGACAATCCCGGGTGTCAGATCCTCGAACCATGAGCGGTACAGCTCCGAATAGTCGGCGCGGAGCGTCCGCAGCAGTTCGGTCCAGGGAATCGCCTCGCCTGCCATTCGCACCAACCAGTGTTGACCGGCCCCGATTGACGCGCGTCACGCGCCTATAGGCCCGAGATTGTGTCCGTTCCGTCGTCTTCGATCCCAGTGTCGCCCGGCTGGGTGTCAACAAAAAGCTCGTTGAGCACTATCGTCGCATAGCAGCCGCGCGGCAACACAAAGCGGAGTTCAAGATAGGCACCGGCCCCGTCAGCGCCAAGGCGAATTCCAGGATCCGTAATCTGGAAGCGGAGTGGACGCCGTCCACCTTTGACGCGCAGCCGCTCGCTGTGGAAACTCTCCGGCGTAAGTCCCTCGTTGGAGAGGACTTCCGATTCAAGCCGACCGGGCTCGCCGGTGGGCTTGCTCATGCGGTAGCCGAATAGCGGTCCGGTCGGGCTGATTTCCAGGCGATCGGCTCGTTCTTGCTCAGCGGCTGTATCCTCAACCTCGAAGACGGCGCCGTTCTTATGCAACCACGCCAGATCGCCCTGCATCAGCCGGCCCAGTCCGCTCTCAATGCGAGCAGCGACGACCTGGTTGAAGAGGTATGACTGGTACGCGGAGATGTAGAACTCACGCGTGGACCTGTCGATCGCGATGAACGCTCGCTTGCGTTTGCCGCCGCTCTTGGCCAGGGCGCGCAGGGCGCGCCGCTGGTCGCGAAACATTGAGGGCCATTGCCGGGCGGCCTCGGCGTAGTGGCCGGCCTCGTACAGCTCGCGGGCGTGCCGAACGCTGCCGTGATCGCTGGGCGATGGGCGGCCAAGCGTCACGTCGATGGCTTCGTCGATGTTGTTGTGGACCATGGCTCGGCCGACTTCCCATGTATCGCCGCGGCCACCGAAACGCTGTGTACCAAAAGAATTAGGAACGCCGAGCTCGGCCAGTCTGGCCAGGGCATCCTGGAACTCGGCCAGCCGGTCCGGGGTCGTCTGCCTAGCCCTGATCCAGAAGCGATTGCCCTGAAGGTGACCGAGCTTGAGCTTGTTGTTGTGCCGTGTGACCTTGAGAATCTCGATGCGCGGAATGTGCAAGGCCTCAATTTTCTCCGGCTCGACGTGTTCGACCGACATCCATTGCCGCGTCACCGCGCGGGCGTCTTTCTGGCCGGCGTATCCAATGTCGCGCCGGCGCACGTTCAAGGCGTGGGCGATGTCGTGGATGGCGTGTTGCGTCGCCAGGCCAGTTTTCTCGATCAGGAAGTAGGTATGCGTGCCGCTGCCGCACGCTTCGTAGAGCGGGATTTCCTCGACCACGAAGTCTTCGTAGTCGGCCTTGATCAGGGCCGGGGCTCGCTTGAAGTTGCGCAGTTGGCGGGGTAAGTCCAAGGTTGGCACGGCGTCTCCTTCCGAAAACGCCTGACTGTAGGTTACCACGCGGCCATGTCAATGGCGGTTATTCGTGGGCAGCGCGCGGCAGGTCCGCTATTGCTCAGGCTCTCGCTCCGGTTCACACTCGGTTCTGGCAGCTCCAGGCGGCTCAAGCGAGCGGACGATTACCGCGTCGCCGCGGGCGGCACAGGCGCCAGTCGGGAGACGCTCGCTGGCCAGATTGACGATCGCGTTGGCCCCCTTACGGGCGGCGATCGCCTTGACGGCTTCGACCGCCAACGCCAGGGTCTTGTGGCCGTCGCTGAACACCGCCTCCACCTGCCGCACAACCTCAAATCCACTGATGCTGCCGGTTGAGCTGGTCGTGATGATCTGTTCGGCGCGGCGTTGGGTTTCCTTGTGTTCGGCGGCGAGGATCGACTGTGTGTGGCGAACCTGGGCGCGGCGCCGCCGAGACTCGCGCGCCGCAGACACGCGCTGCCAGATGGTCGCCAACACGATCAGGACGAGCACCAAGCCCGCCCCGCCGACGATCTTCACTACCACTGGATTAGCGTTTTCAAACATTCGCGTGCCACAACGCCATGGAGAGCAAATGTGGCGGCCGACGAGACGTCGGCCACGACATTCAATGCTAACGTCACTTTGCTGGGACTGTCGAGCGCGGCCCATTCAGCACCCACCGATTGACCATCAACCACAGAATTCCCATTGTCATCGCCAGCACCACGATAGCCGCGACGGCCAGCGGCGCCGTTCCGGGCCAGCCGGGCAGGTAGTCCTTCGTGAGCAGCCGCACGACCATCGTGATCGATGTCACCAGCATGAACAGCGCTGGCAGCAGGGTGTACCAGATCGGTCGCCGGTGCGCCGCCAGCCAGCAGCTCGCCACCAGCAGCACGAGCGCGGCCAGAAGCTGATTGGCCGATCCGAAGATCTTCCACACCGTCTGGTAGCCGTTGGTCAGTGCCAGCAGCAGCATGAGGGCGACAGCGATGCCGGAGTTCACCCAGTAGTGGCGCAGGAAGCTGAGCACGCCACGTAGCAGGCCGCTGGTTGCGATGATCGGGCCCGGCTGGGTGGTTTCGCCGAAGTCGGGCCGCTGGCCGGTGAGCCCGCCGGTACCGATCAGCTCGGCTGTGGCCTGTTCCGGTTCGGTTTCGGCGAGCCGGGCCGCCTTATCAGCGAAAACGTCGTATTTGCCGAAAAACGTCGCCCAACCTTCCTCGATCATGTAACGTGTCAGACGGATCGCGGTGTCGAGTGTCGTGACCAGGAAGCCTTCGAGCAACAGCATGGCGCCGAGCGCCCCTGCCGCCACCGGCAAGCCGAGGCCGATGTGTGCCGTGTGGCCGACGCTCATGGCAAATGTCAAGACGGCATTGCCGCCTGCGGCACCTGGTCGCGCGTAAAGCACGTAGTTGGCCTTGGTCAGCCCGACGATGACGCAGGCGACAACACACACGGCCAGGAATGACTCGAGCAGCATGGCGTAGTAGCCGACATGCCGGGCGGCGACCTCGGTTCGCAGTTGCTTACAGGTTGTCCCGCCAGCGCACAGGCTGTGGAAGCCGCTCACCGCGCCACAGGCGATCGTGACAAACAGGACAGGCCACGCCGGCCCCATGGCCCCCGAGGCTGATGACAGGTTGTTCATCGGGATCGACACGCCATCGGCCATGGCGCCGCCGCCGCGAATTCCCGCCGCCACCAATGCCACGATGAGGAACACGATCCCAACGTAGAGGATGTGCACATTGATGAAATCGCGGCTTTGCAGGAAGAGCCAGACGGGCAGGCCTGCCGAAATCAGCACGTAGGCGCTGATGCCCAGCTTCCAGCCGAGCGGATCAAGCGCCACCGGCCAGCGAATCCCGACGACGATGGACAGGGCGCAGATGCCGACCGCGAGCAACGAGCAGATCCACACCGGGACCTTGCGCTTGAGATAGAGGTAGCCGATCAGCGGCGAGAAGACTGTGATCACGATAACCGACATCGACGCGATGCCGCCGAGAATTGCCTGCTTCAGCCAGACTGTGACTTTCGCCACTCCCGCCGCGTCCTGTTCCATCTTGAGGACATACGTCCGGTCGGCGTCGTGGAGTTGCCACTCTCGGCCGGCCTCAATCGTGGTTAGCACGGCTGCCTCGGTCAGCGGGCGTTTGACCTTGCCGAACGGGCCCTTGAGAGCCGCGAGCATATCCTGTTCGTTGGTCGTTGCGTTGAAGATGGCGGCGTCGGCTGCCAGGATGCGTGTGTCCTCGACGCGGAAGAAGCCGCCGCTTTCGTCAAGTTGCAGTGCCTCGGTGGATTCCTTCGAAGTAAGCGCCTTGGCTGACGCGTCGAGAAACGCCGAACAGACGAGCACAAGCAATGCCACCAGCATCACCAGCATCATGACGAAGGCGGCCGGGCCAACGTAGCGGCGGGTGACGATCGCGAGGTTCTTGCCGCCTTCGCGCACGGCCATGTGCGTGGCGACATAGTCATGTACGCCGCCGAGGAAAATGCCACCCAGCACGATCCAGAGCAGCGCCGGTCCCCAGCCATAGTAGATTGCCAGGATCGGCCCGATGATCGGCCCGGCGCCAGCGATGGACGCGTAATGGTGCGCGAAAACCACCGGCGTGCGCGTCGGGACGTAGTCACGGCCGTCATTGAGTTCGACCGCCGGTGTCGGGCGATCCCGGCGCTCCCCCAACACGCGCGCGATCAGCGGCGCGTACAGCCACCCGCCCAGGGCCAGAGCAACGCCACAAACCGCCAGAAGCCACAGGATGTTCACATTGCACCTCCATGGCCGCGCTGGTGCAGTCCAGAGTTGTCGTGGTCGCGGGCCTAATCGACTATACCGCTGCGAAATCGCGTCGGCAAACGGTGCACCGTAGCGGCTGGCGCTACCGCATGCGGTCACCATCGGTGCTGTCGCCGCCGCGCGCGGCGAACGCTACGGTTCTGGGGTCAGCGATCTTAGAACGTCGAAGTACTCGGGGAAGCTCTTGCTGACGCAACCGGCGTTTCTGATCAGTACGCGCGGTGCGCGCAGGCCGGCGACCGCGAAGGCCATTGCCATGCGGTGATCGTTGTAGGTGTCGACGTTAGCCGAACTCGGGCGCGGCGGCGGAATGATGCTGATGCCGTCATCGCGCACCTCGACACGCGCGCCGAACTTGCACAACTCGGTGGCCAGCGCCTTCAGCCGATCGGTTTCCTTGATCCGCAGGTTGGCGACATTGCTGATGTTGGTTTGACCGTTGGCGAACAGTGCCGCCACAGCCAGCGTTTGCACGGTGTCGGGCATGGCGTTCAGGTCTTCATCCACCGCGCGCAACTGTCCGGGCTGCGGGCCGGTCACTTCCAGCGATGATGCATCTTCGCGCACCGTGCAGCCCATCCGCTCCAGTACATCGACGAATCGCGCGTCTCCCTGGTGACTGGCGCGTGTCAGACCTTCGACGCGTACATGCCCGCCAGTAATGGCGGCGGCGGCCCACAGGTACGTCGCGCCGCTGGCGTCAGGTTCGATATCAATACTGCGCGACCTGTACCGCTGTGAGGCCGGGATGATGAAGCGCGAACTCTCAGCTTCGAGCGTCTCGACACCCAGTCCACGCATCACATCCAGCGTCATCTGGATGTACGGTCGGCTGGTCACGGTGCCTTCGATCCGAATCATGACATCGCGCGCGGCATACGGCGCGACCATGAGAATGGCCGTCACGAACTGGCTCGATGGCGGCGTGCGGAACTCGATCTCGCCGCCGGCCAGGCCGCGGGCCATGATGCTCAGTGGTGGATAACCTGTCACGCCGTCATAACCGATCGCGGCTCCGATGTCGGTCAGAGCTCCGACCAGCTCGGCGATGGGCCGCTCGCGCATGCGCGGTGCGCCGTCGAGGCGATAGTGCCCCTGTCCCAGGCAGACCAGTGCGGTCATGAAGCGCATGGCCGTGCCGGCCTCGCCGACGTTGATCTCGACATCCGCGTTGGGCAGGTTGCCGCGGCAGCCGTGCACGCGCATCGTGCGTCGCGCG
>JAFGRR010000413.1 GCA_016935035.1 Phycisphaerae bacterium
CGGCGATGGGTGGGATACTCGCGGTGAACTTCGCGGTCGATGCGGAGTTTGCGACGGCGGTGATGGAGACCTATCAGCGCTGGGGCAAGGCAGCGGGTGCGGGGGGGTTCTTTGTCGAGGTGTGGCTGGCGCCGGCGTTTGACGATGAGGCCCTGAAGGTCATTCGCGGTGAAGTCGAGGGTGGGCCACAGAAGGCCTGGGGGCAGCGCGTGCGCCTGATCGCCATCGGCGACATGGATGCCGAGCCCGATGCCAGCGAAGCGGACTTCAAACGCATCGCCGGCGGGATGCTGGTGCAATCACGCGACCTGGTGGGGCTGAATGAGGACGAGTGGAGGGTCGTGACCAAACGGCGGCCGACGGATGCCGAGATGCGCGACCTGCGGTTGGCTTGGCTGATCTGCAAGCACACCAAGAGCAACGCGATCACGGTCTGCCGCGACGGGATGCTGCTTGGTAATGGGGCGGGGCAGATGAGCCGGGTGATGAGCTGCCGCATCGCGACGTGGCTGGCACAGGAGAACGGGCATGGGGAGGCGCTGCGCGGGGCGGTGGCGGCGACGGATGCGTTCTTCCCGTTCCGTGATGGGCCGGACATCCTGGCGGACGCCGGCGTGACGGCGCTTATTCAGCCGGGTGGGAGTAAGCGGGACGAGGAAGTCATTGCGGCCTGTGATGAGCGCGGGGTGGCGATGATCTTCACGGGGACGCGGCACTTCAAGCATTGATGGGGTGCACAGAGAAGACGGCCGACGAGACGTCGGCCGCTACGTGGGCGGCTAACGTTGCAGCGGTGGCGTTTTGGAAACACAACGGCCGCCACGGGGGGCGGCCGCTACAGGGCATCCTTTAAGCCGGGGATTTGGTCGGCGCCGGCGGGGACGGCTATCGTCGAGTTCGTGAAGTCGTCGCCGATCGGCTCGTATTGGCCGCCGAGATGTTGGGCCAGGAACGCTTCGGCGACGGCGTTGAAGGACATGCTGTTTTCCGGGCGGGCGAAGCCGTGGCCCTCGTCGGAATAGAGCACGTACGTCACGGGGATGTTCTTCTGCTGCATGGCGCTGACAATCTGGTCGGCTTCGGCCTGTTTGACGCGTGGGTCGTTGGCGCCCTGGCCGATCAGCAACGGCCGCCTGATCTGCTCAACACGCGCCAGCGGCGAACATCTCAGCAAAAAGGCCTTGCCCTCGTCGTCGCGATGATCGCCGACGCGGGTTATGAACAGGTCGAGCATCGGCTTCCAGTAGTCGGGGATAGACTCGAGTAGCGTGACCAGGTTCGACGGGCCGACGATGTCGATGCCGCACGTGAACAGGTCGGGCGTGAAGGTCAGGCCGACCAGCGTCGCGTAGCCGCCGTAACTGCCGCCCATGATCGCGATCTTGGCGGGGTCGGCGATGCGCTGTTCGACGGCCCAATTGACGGCGTCGACCAGGTCGTCGTGCATCTTGGCGGACCATTCCTTATTGGCGGCGTTGGTGAACGATTTGCCCAGGCCGGTCGAGCCGCGGAAGTTAACGCTCAGAACCGCATAGCCGCGATTCGTCAGCCATTGATGCTCGGCGTTGTAGCCCCATTCATCACGCGCCCACGGGCCGCCGTGCACCAGCAGGACCATCGGTAGCGGCCCGGTCGGCTTGCCGTCTTGGTCGTGCTCCGGCGGCAGCGAGAGATAGCTGACCAGGTTCAGGCCGTCGCGTGATTTGATGATGACAGGGTGCATGCGGGCTAGTTTGAGGTCCTCAAACGCCGCGCGGTTGCTGAAGAGGAACATCGCCGCGGGCGCGTCGCCGCGTGTGTAGTGGTAATAGCTCACCGGTCCGTTGTCGCGAACGTAGGCGACGATCCAGTGCCGATCATCGAGCGAGCGTGAGACGATCTCCATATCGCCGTCGCATACGCCGCGCAGGTGGGCGAGGTCAGCGTCGATGGCGTTGTCGAGCACCTGCCATACTTTGCGGTCGTACGTCGTGCCGACGGCTTCGATGTTGCGTTCGGTGGGATGCTGGAGATAGTCGCTGACGTCGGCGCGGGCGTTCTCGGCCAGCACGGTCACCTTGTCCTGGGTAAGATCAACCTGCACGAGAGCGGCGGTGTCGCGTTCGCGGCTGTCGATCATATAGAGCACGTCGCCGGCCTTGTTGAAGCCAACCGCGCCGGTGGTGAGGGCGTCGTCGGGGCCGACGCTGACGAACGGTGCCCAGCCGGCGTTGGTGCGCATGTACAGGTCCGTTCCGCCGTCCGGCCGCATGGCCAGGCCCAGCCGCAGGTTGTAGTCGTCGTCGAGATGAAACTGCACGAGGCCTTCGTTCTCGTAGACCAGCTCGCGTTCGGCGGTGCGGATGTTTACGCGATAGAGATCGTGCAGCTCGGGCACGCGGTTGTTGAGCGAAACCATGATCTCGTCGGGGAACTTGCGGCTGACCTCTTCGATGCGGGCCTGAACGCCGTCGAAGGGAGTCAGGTCGGCGATGTTGCCGGTATCGAGATCGACGGAGTAGACGCGCCAGTTTTCGTCGCCGGCCTTGTCTTGGAGGTAGATGATGTGGCGGTTCGTGTAGGCCCAGAAGTAATCGCGAATGCCGCGGCCGGTGTCGTGCGTGACTGCTTTGGCCGCCGCCGGCTCGTCGAGCGGTCCGACCCAGACGTTGAGGACGCCGTCGAGGTCGGCGAGGAACGCGAGTTGTGTTCCGTCGGGGCTGACGCGCGGGGCGGCTTTGTCGGGGTTGCCGAAGATGGTCTTGCGGGGGATGAGTGAGTGGCCTTCTGGCATTCGCATTACCTTTTCCTGTCGCCTATCGCGACGGATCACTCTCAAGGGCGTATGAGTCGCCGCTGAGCTTCAGCCTGAACGTTGTTCCGCGGGGTGCGTCATCCACGCGAATGAGCGATGGCCACACAACCAGTAGCGCGCGTACCCGCTCGAACATGGTACGGTGGACCAGTTTGCCGACAAGCACAACGTGGCGGATTCCGAATTCCTTGCATATCCGCGGTAGCTTGGGACCGCCGCCACGGCGCCCTTTGTCAGCAGTTATGACCATGTAGTCCTGTTCCTGGAGCTTGGGGACCCAGGTATCGTCCCTGCTTCCTGCCCGACCTTCGAAGTCGATGAGGTGAGTTACCTCGATTTCCAGGTTACTCCACTTCAGAAGCTCGCCGAGAGCCCTGACGATAGGTTTTCCGAAATTCTCATCAAATAGCAGGCGAGTGCTCACGCTGCCGAGTTCCCCCTCAAATGGTCGTCGTACCTTATAGCCATGAGCACGTCGTCGTTCGAAACGCCGAGTGCCTCAGCTGCCGCCCTTACGCTGCCTTCAGTCTGATAGGCGTGCAATAGGGCCGCGACGCTGTAATCGCAGTTGTCTACCATCGGTTGACCGAATCTACGCGTCGGGTCGAGCGTGATGTTGCGTCCTTGGGCCTCAAACGCCTTGTAGCAGGATGCCAGTCCCCCCGAGAAGCTCAGGTCCTCCAGGTGTGGCTCGGCGATTTCGCGAATCAGCGTTTGCCCCTTGAGTTGCCCGGAGATCTGTGTGACTGTTTGGTGGCCAGGTGATTTGGTCGGTAACTCGATATGGATATCGTTGTCATACAAGAACGTACGGTGCTGCACCGCAAACGGATAAGGTACGTTGTAATGCTCCGTCGCGGTCGCGACAGCCTCGCGTATCTTCTGCAGCGGGACGTTACGCTCTCTACGGATCGCCCGAATAGTGAGCGCCTGGACGAAATCCAGGAATGTCACTGTTCGTTCGTCATCGTCCGGCAATTGCGCACACACAACCGCCGCCGCCGTGCGCGTTCCGTGGATCCACCGAGTCATCATCTGCGTCGTGACGCGCGCGTAGTGCGCGGCCTCGGCGGGGGTGTAGATACCCAACCCGAGAAGGTTGTTACCAGTTGATATCTTGGCCACCATAGCGCGCCCCATAAGCGACACCGATAGTACATCGGATTATAGGCGACCACAATTCGCCTGTTCGGGTTTATTTTGGATGTCGATTGCCGGCATCGGCCTTCTGCCGCGCGTTGCTGCACTACGCCGGGACCGTCGCGGACTGTGTCCGGCTCGACGACGCTAGTCCCGGCTATCTCGCCATGCCGGCCATTAGGGCGTCGATGGCGTCGCCGACGGTTTTGACTTTGTCGGCGTCATCGTCGGGGATGGTGACGTCGAAGGCGTCCTCGAGCTGCATGGCGAACTCGACGGCGTCGAGGCTGTCGTAGCCGAGGTCGTTGAAGAGATGAGTGTCGCGCGTCACTTGTGCGGGGTCGGTCTCGACCTGGGCGGCGGCGAGCTCGATGACGCGTTGGGTGAGGTCTGCGGTGGGGTATGTCTCGGGCATGGGTTACTCCTTGATTGTCGCTGACACGGCGTTGACCTCGGCTTCAGCGGCGTCCATCGCGATTACGAGTTTGCGGATGGTGGCGAAGTCGGGTGTGGTCTTGCCGCGTTCGATGCGGTTGAGGGTCTCGGTGCGGATGCCGGCCCGCTCGGCCAGTTGGGCCTGCGTCAGATCGGCGCGGCGTCGGCGGGCACGAATGCGCGTGGCCAGGCGGTCATGGTCCCACGTGGTGGGGCCGAGCGGCTCGGTCCTGGTGCCGAGCGGGGCCGGGGCCACGGCGAGGGACTCGCAAAGCCGGAGCAGCACGTCCTCGGCGATGATCGCGTAGCGCACGCCGGCGATTTCGACCGGGGAGTATGCGACGGCTGATGGGTTGTCGGCGGTTGCCATGTCGGGCTCCGTGTGGTGGAGGTATAGGACCACCGATCTCGCAGATTACGCAGATTGGGGACTGTGTCTGGGGGAGGGATGTTAGTGTTATATGATACAAAACGCAATAAATATGATGGGGAATATATGGGAGTGGTCGCGCTCGCATGCCCGGTTGTGCCAAAACGGCAGGGGAGTGTTGGGTGGGCAGATGTGTAAAGCATTGATAATTCGCCGGTTATCGTTGTGGGCCTTCTGGAA
>JAFGRR010000414.1 GCA_016935035.1 Phycisphaerae bacterium
CCCGCCGGCACCGAGTTCGGCCGCGTGTTCCACGAGCAGAACCTGGGTTTGAAGGTCGAGGATGCCTTGCGGAACCTCGCGGAACGCACCAATGTCCTCGATGTGCGTTTCTTCGTCACCGCCGTGCTGATCCAGCGTCAGACGGGTGGCGACCTGGCGGAAGTGCTCGACAAGATCGGCAGCGTGATTCGCGATCGCATCAAGTTGTTCGGCACTGTACAGGCGTTGACGGCGGAAGGCCGGCTGTCGGGTTATGTGCTGATGGGGCTGCCGCCGCTGGTTTTCTGCGCGATGCTCTATCTTAACGCTGACTACGTTATGACGCTGCTGACTGATCCGCGCGGCAAGATGATGCTGACGGGTGCGATCGTTATGCAGCTCATGGGTTGGATGATGATCAAGAAGATTGTGAACATCAAGGTTTAGCCGGGAGTGACGCCGTGAACATGCTGCTCATCGGAGTAATGGCGATCATCGCGGTTGCCCTCGTGGTGTATAGCCTGCTGCCGCGGAAGACGAACGAACGAGACGCCGTCAAACGCCGCTTGTCCGGCGCGCGAGGTGTGGACGAGGCCGCCGAGATCAGCCAGCAAGCGCGTGATTCCGCCACCTCGGAGCTGGTCAGGAAGGCCACGCCGATGCTCAGGCGCGTCATCATGCCCACCAGCGATGAAGAGCAGACGAACCTGCGCGCCAAGCTGGCCAGCGCCGGCTTTCGGCAGCCGCAGGCGCAGACGCTCTTCCTGGGCAGCAAGACCGTGCTGGGGATAGCTGGGGTGCTGGCGGGCATCCTGGCCGCGTTTTCGCTCGGGTTACAACTTTCGCACGCCGTCGGCGCCGTGTGCCTGGCCGCGGGGCTGGGCTTTATGCTTCCGAACATTTGGCTCGGCATGGCGATTGGGTCGCGCAAGGAAAAGCTGCGCCATGGCCTGCCTGACACGCTTGACCTGATGGTTGTCTCGGTCGAGTCGGGATTGGCGCTCGATGCGGCCCTCAAGCGCGTCGGCGACGAGATGGCGATTGTCCACCCGGAGCTGTCCGAGGAAATGCGCATTGCCACTATGGAGGCGCAGATGGGCATTCCACGCGGCGAGGCCCTCGACAACATGGCGCGTCGCACGAGCGTGGACGAGGTGCGCGGCCTGGTCTCAGTCATCGTGCAGGCCGAGAAGTTCGGCACCAGCATTGCCAAGGCCCTCCGCAACCAGGCCAACGTGCTGCGCACCAAGCGGCAACAGGCCGCCGAGGAACGTGCCCAGAAGACCGCCGTCAAGCTGCTGATCCCGCTGATCCTGTTCATCTTCCCGGCTCTTGGGATCGTGCTGGGCGGACCGGCTGTTCTTAGCATGCTGGAAGCGCTGGGCGAGAACCCGTCACTGGCACACTAGGCGTGCCGTCGCGAGATAGCGCCTATGCACGAATTGACCCAATATATTGGGCATGCGACTGGCCAGATAACTACTAGTTGTATTGGTCGTATCGGCTGTCGCTTTCAGGCGGCGGGCGGAAGTCCGCACCGATCATCGCACAGGGTGTCGCGTTGGTGAACCGGCCGCGGGGTGACGGGGTATACTGATCTGATTCGGCGTGCCGGCCGGCAGTCACCTTTGGGCGGGACTGGACGGCGTCGATACAATAACCACCGTCATGGCTGCGGGGGGGGGCAGCGCGCCGCCGACACAAGTTGCGGGCCCGCCACCGGCGGGTGACAATTGAACATTCAGTACGTAATAGCTTTCAACCAGAGAGGTATGGCCATGAAGCAGTCGCAGGGGATGACAGCAGTATTGGCGATGGTGCTGATGACAGCCGTGGCGACGGCGTTGGCACAGGACTCGCCGATCAAGTACGTGCCGCGCGATACGACCAAGGGCCCGGTGCTCCGCGTCGAGCCGCCGAACTGGGATTTTGGCGAGGTCTGGTACGGCGCACCGCTGAGCACGGAAGTGAAGCTCACGAACGTCGGCAGCGAGACGCTCGAGATCAAGAACATCCGCAAGTCATGCGGCTGCACGGGGGCGAAGCTGGACAAGCGCACGCTGGAGCCTGCCGAAACCACCATCATGGAGGTCGGATACGACTCGACCAAGGGGCGCGAGAAGGTCCAGCAGACCATCACGATCGAGACCAATGATCCGGGGCGCCCCACCACGCGTTTCACGCTGAGCGGCACCTGTAAGCCGATGTTCGACTTCGAGATCAACGGCCAGAAGCTCAACATACCGTCGCTGCAACTTGGCCAGCTCTCCAAGTCAGAGGTGAAGTCCGGGACCCTGACGATCAAGCCGCTCTATGACAAGCACAAGGTGCATCTGGCGCTCGCGGACGAGAAGGTCGCTGGTTATGACGTCAAGCTGAAGGAGGTCGTACCTGGCGAGCAGTACGAACTGACGGCGACGACGATCCCTCCGCTCGATCCGGGGGCCGCGATGACCGTGGTGCACCTGAAGACGGACGTCGAGTTCATGGACACGATGAAGGTACGCCTCGGTGGCTATGTCATACCGGCCGTGCGCGTGGTGCCGGACAGGCTCATGGTGTCGCCGAAGTTGACGTTTGAGTCGAAGAAGCGGGTCAAGATCGTCTATCTGAAGACAACGCCGATCGAGGTTCTCAACATCGAGTGCGATGATCCGCGCGTGACCTGGGAGAAACTCGAGGCGCCAGGTGAATCCTCCGGCCCTAATGGGGCCATCGAACTGGAAGTGACGTTGCCACCGGGCGATAGTATTCCGGAGGCGGGCATCAAGTTGACAATCACGACGGACTCGCAGGACCCGGATTACGAGACGCTGGAGGTTCCGATTCTCCAGAGCGTGATTCGCCGGCCGGCGAGCTCCGCTGACGCGCCCAATGCCGGGCGGGCCTCTGGCGCGGATGTGCGCAAGCTGATCGAAGCGCGCGCGGCCGAGCTCAAGAAGGAGAAGGGCGACGGCGCGGATGGCGGCGACGAATAGCGCCAGGCGTGTGAATGTCCGCTGACGAACCACAGCAGGAGGTGACCACCGGGCCGTGCGCCCGGTGGTTTGCTATGGGGTGGTGCAGCCGGTTGGCTGTGAGTGGCGTCTTTTTCTACGCGGCAATTCTGAAGATCGTCGCCCCGGGCGCGTTTGCCGAGAACATCGCCAGCTATGATGTGTTTCCGGGGGACTATACCGGTCTGATGGCCCTGACGATTCCGTGGGTCGAGATCATCGCCGCCGCCCTGTTGCTGGCGGGGCGCACGCGGCATGCGGCGCGGCTGTTTCTGTTCGTGCTGCTAGCGGCATTCACGGTGCTGAAGGTCTATGCTCTGGCCGAGGGGCATGATCTGGTCTGCGGTTGTTTCGGTGACGGTTACCTGGGACGCATGACGGTCGGTTGGCGCGGCCTGTGGCTGAACGTCGGGCTGCTGGCCTGCCTGGTGATTGACCATTGTTCGGCTGGTCGGCGATCGCCGGCCGCGGGAATTATCGGCGGCTAGCTCGGCGGGGGTCCTGTTTGCGCTAGCGATTCGGCTGAACCGTCATGCCGGGGGATCATGTGTTCGATAGTACAACGGGGCATGTTATTCGCTCGGAGTGCGCGCATGGATCCCTTGTCAATCGGGCACGTTATCGGCGTCGATGGCGACGAGGTGCGGGTGCAGATCAGCCGCGAGAATCTGCGGCTGGAGTACCACGGAACCACGCACCGCGTCGGGCGCCTGGGCACGTACGTCACGTTGCCCATGGGGCGCGACCTGCTGGTTGGCTACGTGACCGCAATCGGCACGCAGGGCGACCTCGAACCGGGCCCTGATCCCGTGGCGCCCCGCCGGATCGTCATGTCCGTGCAACTGCTGGGGACGATTCGCGACGAGAAGTTCGTGCGCGGCGTGAACGAATACCCTACGCTCGGCGACACGGTGCGGCTCGGCGTTGACGAGGATTTCGAGTTGATCTTCGGATCCTTCGACGAGCTGGCGCGCGGTGAAGGGTACCCGCGCGCGTTCGCCATGGGGCGTTTTGCCGTCGATACCGACTTCGAGGTCAAGGTCCTTGGCAAGGACTTCTTCAGCAAGCACGTGGCCGTCATGGGCAACAGCGGTTCGGGTAAGAGTGTCACGACCGCGAAGATCATTCACGAGGCCCTGAAGCTGCCGCACTCGCAGATCATCATGTTCGACATGCACGGCGAGTATTCGCATGCCTTCTCCGATGACGATGGAAACCCGCTGCCGAACGTGACGTACCTGTCGGACAAGAACCTCGTGCTGCCGTACTGGATGCTGCGCTACGACGAGTTCGAGGATCTGTTCGTCGACACGAACGATCCGTTGAACATCAATGCCCAGAAGATCTTCCTGCGTTCGGCCTTCGAGAAGCTCAAGGCCCCCGCCGCCAAGGAACTGGGCCTACTCCACGAGTGCACCGTGGACACGCCCGTGTTTTACGACGTCGAGAATCTGAAGGTCTTCGCGGAGAACATGAACGACGCGCGTTTTGTCGTGAACACCGACACGTATGCTTTCGCGCGGTTGCCGCAACGCTCACTGCCGACGGAGGAGCAGGAAGCGTTGCTCATGACGCGGCGCATGGAATTCAACCAGGGCAACCCGGAAGGCGAGGTGCCGCACGCGACCTATCACGGCCGGTTGCTGGGCTTCATCAACCAGATTGAGACAAGGCTGCACGATCGCCGCTACGACTTCCTGCTCAAGCCGTTTGACCAGGCCGAGAAGAACGCGGAACTGGCCGGGCGTCTGAGGCGCGAGCGCACGCCGGGGCAACTCAGCAAGAGTGTCAGTTGGGTGATTCGTCAGATGCTCGGCCGGCTGGACAAGCGGAAGAACCTGACGATCGTTGACCTGTCGGGGCTGCCGTTCGACGTGGTGGACATCACGGTGGCGGTACTGACGCGCACGTTGTTCGACTTCAATTTCTGGTCGCCACCCGACGTGCGCCGGCCGTTCGTGCTCTGCTATGAGGAGGCGCATAACTACCTGCCGCGCGAGGCGCGCGGCCGCCGCACCTACGCCCGCGACGCGGTCGAAAAGGTCGCCAAGGAAGGCCGCAAGTACGGCGTGTCGGCAATGATCGTGTCGCAGCGGCCGAGCGAGATCTCGGAGACGATTCTGAGCCAGTGCAACTCGATGGTGCTGATGCGAATGAACAACCCCGACGACCAGGACTATGCCGCCCGTGTCGTCAGTGACCAATTCCGCAGCCTTATCAGCATCCTGCCGAGCATGAAGCCCGGCGAGGGCTTCATCATCGGCGATGCGGTTATGATGCCGATGCGCACACTGATCGACATGCCGCCCAAGCTCCCGCGCAGCGGCGATGTCGATTTCTTCAAACTATGGTCACAGCCCGCGAACGGCGGCGACGTCGAGCGGATCGTGGATCGCTGGTGGCGTCAGGATCGTTCGTTGCTTGCCGACACAGAACCGCAGCCAGGCGGCTTTGTGGAAGGTAGTGGTGAGATTGAGTCGGCTTCGGCCTCGACGGATGAAGCTGAAGCACACAAGCCCTCGGCCAAGGACAAGCTGGCGGAATTGGCGGCCCTGCTAGCGCACCCGAACGAGGCGTGATACGGATTCCGCTTTGGGCGTGCGCCGCCCCGATCCGAGCCGCGACCGTGAGCGAGTGGTCGTGTCGAGAACCGATCGCCTCCTTCGGCAATCGCTTCCTGACGGGCGCGGCCCTGATCCCGCGAGGTCCAACCGTGACCCGCATATATGGGGTTGCTGCCCGGCAAGACGGTCTGATGCGGGGGCCGAGGTGCCCGCCTACTTTTCGCCGAGCGATCGGCGGTAGCGGAAGAACTCTCGCAGCAATTCGGCGGCCGGCTCGGCCAGCACGCCGCCGATTGTCTCCGCCCGATGGTTGAGTCGCGGGTCCTCGGTGATGCGGAACAGAGAGCCACAGGCGCCGGCCTTCTCATCGGTGGCCCCAAAGACCACACGGGGGATGCGAGCCAGCACGATCGCCCCGGCACACATGGCGCAGGGCTCCAGCGTGACATAGAGGGTGCAGTCTTCCAGGCGCCAGTGTCCGACGGCAGTGGCGGCGGCGGTGATCGCGATCATCTCGGCGTGGGCGGTCGGGTCCTGGAGGCATTCGCGCTGATTGAAGCCACGACCGATAATGTGTCCGTCACGCACTACCATAGCGCCAACCGGCACGTCCGCTGACTCAAGCGCACGCCGCGCTAGGTCAATGGCTTGCTGCATGTAACGCCGATCCAACTCATCCTGATGTATGCCTGGGAACATCCTGGTGCACTCCCGTTGTTTCATTGGTCCTGACGAGTATTATGCAACGAGAGAGGGAGTCGCGTCATGTTGGAAGGTGGGCTGCTGAGCCTTAGCCTGAACAGCTTCTTGGATCGTCTGGCGTCGGAAGAGCCGACACCCGGGGGTGGCAGTGTCGCCGCGCTGGTGGCCGCGCTGGCGGCGGGCCTGGGGGAAATGTCGTGCGCGTACACGCTGGGTCGGCCGAAGTTTGCCGCCGTCGAGCTTCAGGTTCGCGATATCACCACGCACCTCAAACGGGCCGGCCAGATGCTGCGCTGCCTGATCGACGAGGATTCCGAGGCCTACGCCGACCTCTCGGCCGCCTTTGCCATGGACAAGAGTGCTCCGGATCGGCGAATGCGTATACAAGATGCTTCAAGCGTGGCGGCGGGCGTGCCGTTTCAAACGGCGGCGCTGAGTCGCCAGGTGCACAGTGACCTGCGCCGGTTGCTCGACCTGGCGAACCCGCGTCTGAAGTCGGACGTTGAGGCCGGAGTGTGTTTGGCCGATGCGGCATTCAAGGCCGCTGTCGCCAACGTGCGCATTAACCTGCCGTTCATGCGGCCGACCGACGCCGCCCGCATGGAGCAAGAGCTTGTCCACCTGCTGGCGGACGAGTACCTGCCGGCATAGCTGCTACGCCGGCGTAAGGGTTGGCGTGTGTGGGGTGAAGAGGCGTGGCGTGAGCGTCAGGATTCCGACGTACAGATAGCCGCCGACGAACAGGGCCAGGAAGGGCAGCGCGCCGAATGTGCGGTCGTACCATTGCTCGTGCTGCATGAAGAGCAGGAAGAACCCGATCAGGTAGAATCCCAGTCCGAGCTCAACCCAGCCCTGCCACATGCCGCGCCCGCGGAAGCCGTGCAGCCGCTTGCGCCAGCCGCGGCGGCGCGACTGCGCCGCGTCACCAAACTTCGGCGTCCGGACGAATTCGCTCTGGTGACCGAGAATGCCCTCGATGGCGGCGACGGCGTTGTTGAGGGCGATGCCAATGCCGATGGCCATGAGCGCCGGTATGAAGCGGACGCTGTCGTACCAGCTTCGCAGCAGCTCACGCTGGCTACAGATATAGAAGCTGAGGGCCGAACCGGTGCCGACGAAAAACAGCAGCATCTCGATCAGCCATTGCCAATGCGGGACCTCGCCGGGGAGGACGATGCGGGCGTAGAGGGCCGGTCCTATGAGCAGTGACAGCAGCACCATCAGGATATAGACGACCCAGCTCGTCAGGTGGAAGAACGCCTCGACTTTCACACGTAGCGGGCAATTGCTCCTAAGAACCTTGGGGAGCAGTTTTACGCAGGTCTGCGCTCCGCCCTTAGTCCAGCGGTGTTGCTGGGCCTTGAAGGCGTTGATTTCGGGTGGCAGCTCAGCAGGTGAAGCCAGGTCGGTACGGAAGACGAAACGCCAGTCGCGGAGCTGGGCCCGGTAGGACAGGTCCAGGTCCTCGGTCAACGTGTCGTGCTCCCAGCCGCCGGCGTCGCGGATGGCCGCCTTGCGCCAAATCCCGGCCGTTCCGTTGAAGCTCATGTAGCGGCCCGTGCGATTTCGGGCGGTGTGCTCGACCACGAAGTGTCCGTCGAGCAGGATGGCCTGGGCCTGGGTCAGGAGCGAGGTTTCGCGGTTGAGGTGCTCCCAGCGACACTGCACCATGCCGACGCTTTCGTCGGTGAAATGGTGGATCGTGTCGAGCAGGATGTTTTCGGGGGGGAGGAAGTCGGCATCGAATATCGCGACGAAATCGCCCGTGGCGCTCTTCAGGCCGGCTTCGAGGGCGCCGGCCTTATAGCCAGTGCGGTCGTCGCGATGCAGGTATACGACGTCATGGCCCGCGGCCCGCATGCGCTGGACGGTCTCGCTGGCTATTCGCGACGTTTCATCCGTCGAATCGTCCAGGACCTGGATTTGTAAGCGGTCCCGGGGGTAGTCAACGCGGCAGGTCTGCTCGATGATTCGCTGGGCGACGTACTGCTCGTTGTACATTGGAAGCTGGATCGTGATCGGGGGGAGGTCGGAGAACCTGACCTTGGGTTGCGGCGCGTGTCGCCGCACCCGATAGAACAGCGTGACCAACAGGCAGCGGTGCAGCCCATACACGCACAGCAGGCTGAGTACCGTGAGGTACCCGATGAGAGCCACGTGCAGGAGCGCGTCAAGGGACATGGATGAATACCCCATTTGCCATTATCATCATTGCTAGCGGGTGATTAAACCCACATGCTAGATACGCGTTCTGGGGGTGTCAAATGAGCGCAACCGCTTTTCGAATCGCAGGGTACGAACGATCGTGGAGCGGAGGAGCGCCGGCGGCGCGAGAATGCCCGCCGGCTCAGTAAGAGTACCCGAGGAGAATCTGTAACTTGAAGTCGAGAGACAACACACAAACCGATGATGCGGCGCGCTCCGCCCGCGAGCAGGCGATCAATGATTTCGCCGAGGCGCACCTGCCGGGGGAGAATCAGGACCTGCTTAAGGAGATGATGGTGACGCTCTGTCGCCTGGCCCGCGACCCGGCGGACCGCGGCGACGTCAAGATCCTGCACAAGGCGCTCGCCGAGCTGCGCTATGCCTTCAAGGTGTTCGCCCCCTATGAGCACGTGCGGAAAATCAGCATTTTCGGCTCGTCACGCACGCCAGAGGACCATCCGGACTACCACACGGCGGTGGATTTCGCCCGGCGGATGCGCGAGGCCGGCTGGATGGCCATTACCGGTGCCGGCGATGGGATCATGAAGGCGGGCCACGATGGCGCCGGCGTCGAGGCGAGTTTCGGCGTGGCGATCAGGCTGCCGTTCGAGCAGGAGACCAACCGCATCATCGCGGATGACGTGAAGCTCGTGAACTTCCGTTACTTTTTCACGCGGAAGCTGATGTTCATGAAGGCGGCGTCGGCGATTGCCCTGTTCCCGGGCGGCTTCGGCACCCAGGACGAGGGCTTCGAGGCCCTGACGCTCATCCAGACCGGCAAGTCGGCCCTGACGCCCATCGTACTGGTCGAGCAGCCCGGCGGCTCGTACTGGCTGCAATGGCGGGCGTACGTCAAGTCGGAATTGTTGTCGGCGGGCATGATCGGCCCGGAGGACATGCATCTGTTCCGCATCACGGACAACGTCGAGGTGGCCGTCCGCGAGGTCGTGCAGTTTTACCGGGTGTATCACTCGATGCGATACGTCGGTGACGACCTGGTTTTGCGGTTGCAGCGGCCCATATCCGGGACGACGCTGGAGCGACTCAACGACGAATTCGCTTCGCTGCTGAGTGCGGGCTGCATCGAGCAATGCGCCGCCTTGCCGCAGGAATCGGGCGAATATCCGGATATGCCGCGGCTGAAATTGCGGTTTGATCGGCGGAGCGTAGGCGTGCTGCGGCGCCTGGTGAACGTCGTGAACGGCGAGGCGGCGGGCGACGCCGAGCAAGCCTAGACCAGTCTGAAGTGGCGGGCGGCGGGCGCGGGGCCCGGCCGTCCGCGCCGCGCGCCGGCGAAAAACCCCTGAAAATCATGGAAAAAATGGTCATTGGGCGCAAAAACCCCTTGACGTGCATGGTATACCGTGGGAGTAATTCTGCGGTGGAAGTGGGCTCGGGCGCGGCGTGAGCGTTTGGCACGTCTCGGGTCGGCTGCCCAGAGCAGATTCGCAAGAGTTGGCCGCCTGCGTAGGGCGGCGAGCTGCATGTCCATGGACGGGCGCGTCAAACAGCGTACGCCGACGCGCCCATGGAGGATGAATCACTATGGCCAAAACCACAAAGAAGACAGCGGCGGTAAAAGCCCGCACAAAGTCCGAAGTCTATGCCGGGCTCTCGGAGACCACGGGTCTCACGCGAAAGCAAGTGGCGACGGTGTTTGACGGTATGCATGAGATGATCAAGAAGGACCTCACCGGCCGTAACGCGCCCGGACTCTTCACCGTCCCCGGACTTATGAAAATCACCATTCGCAAGAAACCCGCCCAGAAAGCCATCAAAAACTGGAAGAACCCCTTCACCGGTGAGCTCCAGACCAAGCCCGCCAAGCCGGCGTCAAAGGTCATCAAGATCCGCCCGCTGAAGGCCCTGAAGGAAATGGTCTAACGCGTCAGCGAGCAGCTCGCTGAATTCAGCGCCACAGTTCAGCCTTAAACAAACCAAAGCAACGCGACGAGCATGGGATTCTCAACGAGTCCCATGCTCGTTGTGTTTGCTGGCGCCGGCGTTGTCACCGGGGGCCATCAATAGCGGCGGGGTGATGGGCGCGGGCCCAGTCGTCCAGTTGCTTGAGCAGCGGGGCGCGTTTTGCGTTCGATGTCTCGAAGCCGTGGGTGTCCATCTCCGCGGTGGCATCGCGCAACTGCCAGCCGTCGAGCGCGATGCGGTACGCGGCACAGAGCACGCCGGTGCGGTGAAAGCCCTGTTCGCAGTGCACGAGCACGGGCCGTCGGGTGGAATCACGTACGACGTTCAGGAAGCGCTCGAAGACGTCTGCCGACGAGGCCGCCTTGTCCGACATGCGGATGTGTTCGAGGTGGATGTCGTGCCGCTCGCAGAAGGCGCGTTCTTTGCGGAACCACCGGCCGCGTAGCGGGTGGCGCGTGCCGCCGCGAGCACAGACGACCGCGCCGAGGCCGTGTGTCTGACGGATTTGTTCAAGGTCGCGCACGCGCGGCTGGCCGCAGCGCATCAGTACGCCGGGCTCGACGATCGCGAAATGCGTCAATCCGTCATAACGGCTGCCAATCAGGCCGCTGAGCCACAGCCGCCACTGGTGGCCACTGCGCCAGCCGGCGTGGATGCGCGGCGCCTCGGAGGTCGTTGCGGCATTTTGTTGGGGTTCCGGCACGTTGGGGCTCAGTGTTCTGGGAAAACGTCAGGCACGGAGGCCTGACGCTACATGTTCCACTGCTCGGACTTACTTGCCGTCGACGAAGGTGCCAATGTGCTCGCCCTGGAGGATGCGCGTGATTGTCCCGGGCTTGAACAGGTTAAAGACGGCTATCGGCACGCGGTGCTGCTGGCAGATGTCGATGGCGCTGACGTCCATGACCTTCAGACGTCCGTCGATGACCTCGTTGTAGTTCATGTGGTCGAACAGCTTGGCGTCGGGGTTCGTGACCGGGTCGCTGTCGTAGACGCCGTCAACCTTGGTGCCCTTGAGCAGCAGATCGACGCCGAGTTCGGCGGCCCGCAGGGCGGCGCACGAGTCGGTGGTGACGTGCGGGTTGCCGGTGCCGGCGGCCAGTACCACGATGCGGCCCTTGGAGAGGTGGCGCAGGCAGCGGCGCCTGATGAACGGCTCGCAGACGCGCGAGATGCTCAGAGCGCTCTGCACGCGTGTTTCGCAACCCAGCCGTTCAAGGGCCACCTGAAGGGCCAAGGCGTTCATGACCGTGCCGAGCATGCCGATGTAGTCAGCGGTCGGCAGGTCGATGCCGAGTTCCTGGGCGGACTTGGCGCCGCGCATCAGGTTGCCGCCACCGACCACGACGGCGATCTGTGTCCCGAGCTTGCAGACGTCGGCGATTTCGGCGGCGACGCGATCCAACGGCTCACGGTGGATGCCGAAGCCGTTCGGCGGGCAGAAACCCTCGCCGCTGATTTTGAGCAGTACGCGGCGAAAGCGCGGCGTTTTGCCTTCCGAGTCCTTGCCGAGGCGTGAGTCGTGGACCGGCATGGTCATCCTCTGTGTGGGGGTTGCGATTGAGGGCAGCGCGGCGTTCAGTCCTGGTTGCGCGGACCGGCCGGGCCGACTGATTGCGCGGATGATAGCGTCAGGCCGGGCGGCTGGCCACGACTGGCGATCACGATCGGTGCGTCGCGCTACTGGCCACGGTCCGCCGTCGCCCCCATAATGTCGACGGACAAGCTCGCCAGCGATTGGGCAGAGATCACCGATGTCACGCAAACGAAAAACACGAACCGGACAGGGGCCGACGTACCGCGCCGCCGGCGTTGACCTGGAAGCCGCCGACCGCGTTGTCGACCTCCTGGCGCCGCTGGTCCGTCGCACCTATGGTCCCCGTGTGCTGGCGAGTCACGGGGGTTTCGCGGGGGCATTTCGGCTGGACTACGACGAGCGGCTGTTTGCCCGCAACTATCGTGAGCCGGTGCTGCTGGCGGCGACCGATGGCGTGGGCAGCAAGGTGCTCGTGTCGATCGAGGCCGGCAAGTACGACACGATCGGCATTGACTTGGTGGCGATGAGCGTCAACGACCTGCTGACCTGCGGGGCCGAGCCGCTCTTCTTCCTGGACTACGTGGCCGTGCACAAGCTCCAACCCGAGCACGTCGCCGAGATCGTCTCCGGCGTCGCGACCGGCTGTGAGCAGGCCGGCTGTGCGTTGATCGGCGGCGAAACCGCCGAGATGCCCGACCTTTACCGCGCCGGGCATTTCGACCTGGCCGGCTTCGCCGTCGGCGTCGTCGAGCGCCGCAAGATCATGAGCCCCACCCAGGTCCAGCCCGGCGACGTCGTCATCGGGCTGGCGTCGGACGGGTTGCACTCCAACGGTTACAACCTCGCGCGCCGCGTGCTCCTGGGCGACGGTCGCCTGCCTCTGGAGGAATCCAATCGCACGCTGGGCGAGCCGCTGCTCGACGCCATGTTGCGGCCGACACGCATCTATGTCAGGCCGGTGTTGGACGTTCTGCATCATTATCGGCGGCGGCGGGCGATCACCGGGATGGCACATATCACGGGCGGCGGCCTGGTCGGGAATCTGCCCCGGATTCTGCCGGAGAATTGCCGGATTGTCGTCGAGCGTGGTTCCTGGCCGATTCCGCCGATATTCGCCCTGCTTC
>JAFGRR010000043.1 GCA_016935035.1 Phycisphaerae bacterium
ACTGGTGCCACTGCTCTTGAGCAGTGCCGAGCCCGCACCGACTTCGGCCGATGCGTGGCGGTTGCCCCGTGCTTTTCGGGTTCGGGTGCCCCACCCTTTCAAGGGTGGGGCACCGACAACGGTCTTGGACTGGCGCCAGAGCAGAACGGCAGCGTGCGTCGAGAGAGAACATCAGTCCCCCATCCCTAAAGGGATGGGGCCCCCACGCCGCCGGTGCAACGGTGGCATACCGTTGCACCTCTTGACTCCACTGCTCAATAGCAGTGGCACATCCGGGCGGCTTATCGAAAGGTGTGACCATGAGTTCATCGCCGCTGATCTCACTTCGAAAGCTGCTTGACGAACACACTGCGCCGGCCGCCACCGAACTCACACGGCTGGAGGATGACGGCGTTCGTTGTCTCGCTTGCGGGCATCGCTGCCTGGTGCGCGAGGGGAAGCACGGCGTATGCCAGATTCGCTTCAATCGCGGCGGCGAGCTGCGCGTGCCATTTGGGTATGCATCGTCGCTGGCGATTGACCCGATCGAGAAGAAACCGTTCTATCACGCGTTTCCCGGGCGCGACGCCCTATCGCTCGGCATGCTGGGCTGCAACCTGCACTGCGAATACTGCCAGAACTGGATCACGAGCCAGACGCTGCGTGATGAGCGGGCCGTCAGCACGCCGCACTTCGTCAGCCCCGAGCGCGTCGTGCAACTGGCGATCGAGCACGATTGCCCGGTCATCACCAGCACGTACAACGAGCCGCTGATCACGAGCGAGTGGGCCGCCGCCATTCTGACGCTCGCCAAGCCGCACGGGATCAAGGGCGGGTACGTGTCGAACGGCAACTCGACGCCGGAGGTGCTGGAGTTTCTGCGGCCGTGTCTGGACCTGTACAAGATCGACCTGAAGTCGTTCAAGGACGCGACGTATCGGCGGCTGGGCTGCGCGCTTGAGAACGTGCTGGACACGATCCGGCGGGCGAAGGGGCTCGATTACTGGGTGGAGATCGTCACGCTGGTGGTGCCGGAGCTGAACGACTCGGACGATGAACTGCGGCAGATGGCGGACTTCATCGCGAGCGTGTCGCCGGAGATTCCGTGGCACGTGACGGCGTTTCATCCGGATTACAAGCTGAAGGACGCGCGGCGCACGCCGGCGGAAACGCTGCTGCGGGCTTATGAGATCGGGCGGACGGCCGGGCTGGATTATGTTTACGCCGGCAATCTGGCGGGGATGGTGGGTGATTGCGAGCATACGCTGTGCCCGAAGTGCGGGACGCGGGTGATCGAACGACGGGGGTTCTCGGTACGGACGAATCGGTTGAACAACGGCGCGTGCCCAGGTTGCGGCACGGCGATCGCGGGGGTTTGGGGTGAATGCAGAAGTTAGAATGCAGAAGTCAGAATCGAAGAGAGGGCGTGCGGCCGATTGGGCCTGGCAGATCGTGGGAGGAGTCGTGGTTGGTAGGTTTGTAGAACCTATCCCAAAACCGCGATTCTGATCTGAGCCGCGACCGTGAGGGAGCGGTTGTGCCGTAAAACGAACGGTTTCTCAGTCAACCGCTTCCTTACGGGCGCGGCTCGGTTCCGTTTTGGGATAGCTTCTAATATGCCCCTCGCTTCCGCTTCGGGCTCGGATTTCGCGTCGAGGAGTTGCTGTCATAGGAACGAACCGGAACCTACCCCAAGACCTGTCGGCGGTCGCGAGCACTGACGACCGACGCGCGTGAGACTTGGTGCTAGCCGAGTCTCACAATCTGCACAACGCCATGGTTGCGCGGCCTTGGGATAGGTTCCGTTGCTTCTTCCGCTACTTCCCACACTCCGGAGGGCACCGTCGTGCGTACTGGATATCTCGCACTATTCGACGACCCGCACCGTATCTGAGCCGACATCCACGCCTTCGATGTAAAGCGTCAATGTGGCAGAGGGCGGAGCGACAATGGCCTTAACCGCGTCCTCGTCGAACTTCGCAACGAGATAGCCGCAGTCATCAGAGTAGACGGACACCGCGGCGATGTCTTCGAGCACCACGTCGGTCTGGCCGGCGAATGGCACGCCGGTGTGGACCGTGACGCGACCGCTCTGCGCCTGACTTAGCAGCAGGGTCTGTGGCGCAATCGAGATTCCGGTCGTGTCTTTTCCTTGTGAATAAGCCATCTGACCGAAGCCCAACAGCGTACACACACCCACGATCAGGATCATCTTCTTCATAGCTACATCTCCAGGTTGACAGGGCTACAGGTGCACAGAATTCGAGCCGCTCGACCGTTGCGAGCTACCTACTCGACTAGTGCCAGTACTTGGTGTAGCACGCCGCGAGTACCATCGCCTTGGGGAGGGTCGGCGACGCATCGCGAGCCCGGGACGCGCTATTTACGACATTTCAGAACTGCTAACTCCGGAATCAGTATATACCCGAACGGATAGTCCTAATCAATGTTGAAGTTGTTTTTATGGACCACATGTCTTAAGAGTGGTGTTCTCGAACCGAGGAAGGATGCTTGCGGGCGGCCATGTCTTTGAGCGAAGCGTAGCCCGCACCGCAGGTCCCAGGTGTCCCCAATGCGAGAAGCGTTCATGGCAATGTGGATGCGGCGGTAGAGTGGTTAATTCAGTACTATACATCAGGCGCAGCCGCCCCGCCGCTCGGGCCGAATATGCCCGCTCGCTGCCGCTCGGGTTCTGATAGACGAAGATGGCCGCGACATCGTCCGCGGCCGTCGCCACTTCGCGACTAGATGTCCAGGTAGAGTTGATACTCGTACGGGTGCGGGCGGATGTTGATGGCCTGCGTCTCATCGCGGCGCTTGGCGTCGATCCAGCCGTGGATGAACACCTCAGGGAAAACGTTGCCGGCGACGAGGAATCCATGGTCGTCTGCCAGGGCTTCGAGCGCGTCGTATAACGTGCGTGGCAGCGACCGGATCTTGGCGCGGAACTCGTCGCTCTGCTGCTCGACGTTCACATCAAACGGGCCATAGCCGTTCCGCGCTATGTCGATCTTGGACGTGATGCCGTCCAGGCCGGCCATCAGCATCGCCGCCAGCGTGAGATAGACATTGCCGGTGAAGTCCGGCGGGCGATACTCGATGCGTTTGTCGACGGGCTTGATGGCATAGCGCGGCACGCGGATGGCAGCCGAGCGATTGGCCAGTGAATAGAACAAATTCACCGGCGCCTCGTAACCCTCGATCAGGCGCTTGTAGGAGTTAGTTGACGGGTTCGTGAAACCGGCCAGCGCCTCGCCATGCGACAACAGGCCGCAGGTGTACTGCAGCGCGAGCCTGCTGAGGTTGGCGTAGTTCTTGCCGCTGTCATCGAAGAACAGCGGTCGGCCGCTCTTTTCGAGCTTCTGGTGCACGTGCATACCGTTGCCGGCCTCGCCGTAGACGGGCTTGGGCATGAACGTCGCGACCAGGCCGTTCCTGCGGGCGATGTTCTTGACGACGTACTTGATGAGCATGGCGCGGTCGGCGGCTTCGACGAGCGGGCGCAGGTTGACCTCGATCTCGCACTGTCCCGGGGCACCGACTTCGTGATGATGATACTTGACCTCGACGCCCATGGCTTCGAGTGTCATGCAGATCTCGCTGCGCAGGTTGTGCAGATGCTCGGTCGGCGGCACACGCATGTAGCCCTGCTTGAGACCTAGCGGCGCGCCCCGGCCGTCCGGATCGATCTCGCCGGCGCTGATCTGCACGCCGGTGTAGTACGGCTCGTTTGTGACGTCGACACGATTGAAGATGTGGAACTCGTACTCGGGGCCCATCCAGGCCTCGTCCGCGATGCCGCTCTCCTGCATGTACCTCACGGCGCGATTGGCGATCGTGCGCGGATCGCTGGCGAAAGGCTCCTTGGTGTCGGCGGTGGCAGTTCCGCACAGCAAGCTCAGCGTCGGCTCATCCCAGAATGGATCGATGAAAGCGGTTTGCGGCTCGGGGATGGCGACCACGTCACCGCTCTCAACCTTGCCAAAACCGGCCCCGCTCGAACCGTCATAGCCGACGCCCTCTTCAAAGTGCTTCTCAGAGAACTGTCGCGCTGGGATCGTGACGTGCAACCACTGGCCGGCTATCCCGACCATCTTCAGATCAACCATCGCGACGTTCTGCTGCTTGATGTACTTGAGAGCAGCGGCGGCGTTTTCGAACACGTGTTGTCCTCCAAAGACCATCCGGAAAGGTGTGTCCCCCGGCATCGGGGGGCAACCGCCCACTATACCGAATTACCCCCAGTCCCTTCCAGTTGCCGAAGGTCAACACGGCACGAAATAGCTATCTCGCGAGACTGAAGCCCAGGCCTTCCCAGAAAACACGGTTCAACCGGGCCGACTCGCGCGGCGATTCCTTGCGCGTGCCGTCGATCTCGGTCGTGACCCAGCCGTCGTAGCCGCGTTCCTTCAGAAAGCTGACAATCACCGGCAGGTCGATCTGGCCTTCGGCCAACTCGCAGAAGATCGGGATCACTTCGGTGGCGGCGTCGCCGCCCTTTTTCGCGCTTTCCTGGCGTTTCAGCTCGGATTGCCAATTCTGGGCCGTGTACATCGACGGCACGTTTTTGAGGTGCATGTACTGGATGCGGTCGGCGTAGCGGCGGAAGAAGTCGACGGGATCGTAGCCGCCGAGCAGCAGGTGCGCCGGGTCGGGCCCGGCGAAGAGGAACTGCGGATCCGTGACCTCGAAGATGCGATCGACGTTGGCCTTTTCCTCGCCGATCGTGCCGATGTGCGGGTGATAGCAGGCCTTGACGCCGACTTTCAGCGTGGCCTCGCCGATCAGGTTCATCGTTTCGCCGAGATCCTTGATGTCGTCGTCGGTGAAGTGGTCGTTGCCATCCTTGTCGCGGCGACGGTCACCACCGCCGAGCATCATGCGATCACCACCGACGGCGGCGACAAACTCGGCCACACGCCGGTTGTACTCGATGTCCTTCTCGCGCGATTCACGCAGCATGTTGCCACCGCCGTACAGCGCCACGAGTTGCAGCCCGTGATCTTGCAGCACGCGTTTGAACAGCGCCGGGTTGTCAGCGTACTGATCGGCGACCCAGGTGAAGCACTCGATGCCGCGAAAGCCCTGGTCGGAGATGTCCTTGATCGCGCCAAGCGTGTCCGCGCCCCAGGTGATCGCGTGATACGAAAGTTGCAGTGCCATAGCTTATTCCCTTATCTGCGTGTGCCGGAATCCGGG
>JAFGRR010000415.1 GCA_016935035.1 Phycisphaerae bacterium
ATGCGCAGCGATTTTCCGCACGCGCGCTATCGTCCGATCGAACGAACCGACCGTCTCGACGTGCTGATCGCCGGTTGCGGCACCGGCCAGCAGGTTGTCCAAACCGCCACGCTTTATGCCGGCGCGCACGTCCTCGCCGTCGATCTCAGCCTCGCGAGCCTCTGCTATGCGAAATACCGCACCGACGCCCTTGGGCTGGACAATGTCGACTATGGCCAGGCCGATATTCTCAAACTGGCGTCGCTCAACCGTGATTTCGATCTGATCGCCTGCGCCGGCGTTCTGCACCATCTTGCCGATCCGCGGCAGGGCTGGCGCGTGCTGCTATCGATGCTGCGTCCAAACGGCATCATGCAGATCGCGCTCTACAGCGAGATTGCGCGGGCCCACGTCGTTGCGGCGCGGGAATTCATTGCGACGCGCGGCTATCGTGCGACCGTCGACGATATCAGGCGCTGTCGGCAAGACATCTTCGCTCTCGATGAGGCATCGCCGGCAAGGGCCATCGTTGGCAGCGGCGATTTCTACAACACCAGCAATTGCCGCGATCTCCTGTTCCATGTGCAGGAGCACCGCTTCTCGCTGCCGCAGATCAAGACGTTTCTCGCCGAAAACGGGCTTGAATTGCTCGGCTTCCAGCTCGATGCCGACGTGCTGCAAGGCTATCGCACCCAGTTTCCGGACGATCCCGCTTGCACGAACCTCGATCATTGGCACGCATTCGAGCAGCAGAACCCCCATACCTTCGGGCGCATGTACCAGTTCGTGGTGCAGAGGCAGTCGTGACGTTTCGTGAATGCCTCAGGCCGGCTTGATGCCGGCAGCCTTCACCACCTTTGCCCACTTCGCGGTTTCCTCGGCGATCATCGTGCCGAAGGCGGCGCGTGACATCGGCATCAACAGGCTGCCGAGTTGGGCGAGACGCGCCTTGATCTTGGCATCGGCGAGCGCGGCATTGGTTTCCGTCGCCAGCCGCTCGACGATTTCGATCGGCGTGTTGCTAGGCACGCCAATGCCGGTCCAATCGCTCACATCATAGCCCGGCAGGAATTCGGCGACGGTTGGAATATCCGGCACCACATCGAGCCGATTGAGCGTGGTCACGCCGAGCGCCCGCAGCCGCCCTGCCCTGATGTGCTCGACCGATGAGATGATCGGCAGGATCATCACCTGCACCTGCCCGGCGATCAGATCGTTGAGTGCGGGCGCGGCGCCGCGGTAGGGCACGTGCACCATGTCAACGCCGGCCATCAGCTTGAACAGTTCGCCCGCGACGTGACTGACCGTTCCGATGCCGCTCGAAGCCAGATTGATCTTGCCCGGATTGGCTTTGGCATAGGCAATGAACTCCGGAATCGTCTTGGCCGGAACGGCGGGATGGACCTCCATCACCCCCGGTCCACGCACGACGCTGGCCACCGGCGTGATGTCGCGGATGAAATTGAAGCTGAGCTTTTCATAGAGCGACGCGTTGATCGCATTGGCCGCGGTGATCCACAGCAGCGTATGGCCGTCCGGCGCAGAGCGCGCGACCGCCTCGGTGGCGAGATTGGTGGCCGCGCCCGGCCGGTTCTCGACCACGACCGGCTGGCCGAGCCGATCCGACAGAAATTGCCCGATCAGGCGGGCGAGCACGTCGCCGACGCCGCCGGCCGGAAAGCCGACCACCAGCCGCACCGGCCGCGTCGGATAGCCTTGCGCCTGCGCGCTGCGAGACACGGCCGGCAGCGCGACGGCGCCCGCCGTCAGTTGCAGAAATCGCCTGCGCGGAACTGTCATGACGCTCACCGTTACCCTACGTGTTGCGACAGAAATTCAAGTGTGCGCCCGAACGCGACCTGCGACGAGGCCGGCACGAAATTGGCGCGCGCATCGCAGTTGAAGCCGTGCTTGCCTGGATAGACATAGATCGCCACCTCCGGCCGCACGCGGCGGATGGTCTCGACATCGCTTAACGGGATGCTGGCGTCGGCATCGCCGAAGTGCAGCATCAGCGGAACCTTGGGGACCTCGTGCACGCCCGGCACGATCTGGCTGCCATAATAACCGACCGCGCAGACGATATCGGGGAGCCGCGTGGCGGCGAAAAACGCCAGCGAGCCGCCCCAGCAATAACCGACGATCCCGACCTTGCCGGAGCCTTTGACGGCATCGATGCCAGCCTGCACATCGAGCAGGCTTTGCTCGATCGGGATCTTCGCCCGTAGCGCATGGCCGGCGGCGATGCCTTCGGGGTCATAGCCGAAGGTAGCACCGGGTTCGGCGCGGTCGGACAGGCCCGGCACGATCGCGGCAAAGCCGAGCGCGGCGTAGCGATCGGCGACGCTGCGGATGTGATCGTTGAGTCCGAAGAACTCCTGCAGCACCACCAACTGGCCACGAGGCGTTCCATCCGGCGTCGCGTGGTAGGCGGGTAGCCGATGGCCGTCGGCGGCGGTCAGTGCGATGGTCGCTGGCATGGCCTGGCCATGATGGACCGAAAGACGCCGTCGCGCATTATGATAGTGGCTTACGATCTTGGCGCGAGGGGCGTGACAGATTCCGCTGCAAGCGGCGTTACCAACAGCCCCGCGGGCCGCTTGTTTTTTGCTCTGGCAAAGCCGCCTCGTTCTCACTATGTTCCGAATACGCCTAGGTTCCAAAGCATCCCGGTTTGAAGCGTCCGCACCGGTTCACGTGCCGCGCCGGACTGCCGCCCTATTCCGCCGCGAACGTGGAAGCAATGAACGAACTGTTCGACCGCAACCGCCGCAAACCCGACACCCGCCACCCCGACGAGGGCCGCGTGATCGCGATCCGCGGCGCGCGCGAGCACAACCTCAAGAACATCGACGTCGCGATCCCGCGCGACCGGCTGGTGGTGTTCACCGGCCTCTCGGGCTCGGGCAAATCCTCGCTCGCCTTCGACACCATCTATGCCGAGGGCCAGCGCCGCTATGTCGAGAGCCTGTCGGCCTATGCCCGCCAGTTCCTCGAAATGATGCAGAAGCCGGACGTCGACCAGATCGACGGCCTCTCCCCGGCGATCTCGATCGAGCAGAAGACCACCTCGAAGAACCCGCGGTCGACCGTCGGCACCGTCACCGAAATCTATGACTACATGCGGCTGTTGTGGGCGCGCATCGGCGTGCCCTACTCGCCCGCGACCGGGCTTCCCATTGAATCCCAGACCGTCAGCCAGATGGTCGACCGCATCCTGGCGCTGCCCGAGGGCACGCGGCTCTATCTGCTGGC
>JAFGRR010000416.1 GCA_016935035.1 Phycisphaerae bacterium
CATCTTCGGCGACTTCTCCTGAAACCGTGCCAACAACTCATGCGGGTCGATCGCACGCGGCGTGCCCGTGCCCGTGAAGATCACCTTGTCCGCACCGAGCTGGATCTGATCCAGCATGCCGGCCACGTCCTTGTCCGCGGAGCAGCCGAAGATGACCACCATCGAGTCGTAGGTCACATTCTGCCCGATGGCGCGCATGAGGGCGGCGACGCTGGCCGCGTTGTGGGCGGCATCGACAATCGTCCGCGGCAGTTCGCGGATCAGCTCAAGCCGGCCGTACACCTTCACTTTCGCCAATCCGTCGATCGCAGCCTGCTCCGGCAACTCGAATTCGCGTCGGCGCAGCTCGTCGATGATCCCCAGGGCCACGCCGCAGTTATGCGCCTGGTGCTCACCCAGGAGCGGCACCCGCAGGTGGTCGAACCGACTATGCGGCGTCATGACGCAGACGCGGGTATGCGGCCCGGTATCACGCGAGCACTCGAACCGATAGCTGAACTCAATGTCCTCACCGAGGATGCGAAGTTCACAGCCCTGCTGCTCAGCGGCCTTGCGAAGCACGCGCCGGACGGCCGCCGGCTGCGGTGAACTGATAACGGTGACGCCCGGCTTGAAGATACCGGCCTTCTCGCCGGCGATCTG
Source organism: Phycisphaerae bacterium (assembly GCA_016935035.1). Taxonomy (GTDB): domain Bacteria; phylum Planctomycetota; class Phycisphaerae; order UBA1845; family Fen-1342; genus JAFGRR01. The sequence continues at coordinate 643 of JAFGRR010000416.1, forward strand.
CTCAAGCGTGTTGCCGAGCTGGGCCACGTGGTCGTAGCTGATGCTGGTGATGCCGCACACCTCGGGGCGGAGAACATTGGTCGAATCCAACCGCCCGCCGAGACCGGTTTCGATAACAGCAATATCCACCTTGTTATTCGCGAAGTGCAGGAACGCCGCCGCCGTCATGATCTCAAAGAACGTCGGCTCGTCGCGTTTGAGCCCCTGCACAACGGGCGCGATCTTCGCGATGAGTTTGGTGAAGTCGCGCTCGGAGATCATCTCGTCGTTGATCCGGATGCGTTCGCGAAGTTCCATGAAGTGCGGCGAGGTGTACAAGCCAGTCCGATAACCGGCATGCTGCACCATCGACGCGATCATGTGGCAGGTGGAACCCTTACCCTTTGTTCCAGCCAGATGGATCGTGCGAATCTTCTTATGCGGGTTGTCGAGGCCCGCCAGGATGCGCAACATCCTGGAGAGGTTAAAGTTAGTGTGATTGTAGCCAACTCGGACCATCTTCTCGTAGTCCGTGTGGCTGTTCAGGAATTCAAGCGCCGCCTTGTACGTGCGCACGGAGGGCGTACGCTGGGAGGTCCGAGAACTGGGACGCTTCGTCGTTCCAGATTTACCCCGGACCGAGGAGGCGGGTCGCTTGGTGGCTGCTCGTGTCATAGGGCATTATAATAGCGACGCGTTACGGATTCGTCAACATACGCGGCGATGGCAGGCGTCGTCGAGCTGGCCGATAATGGCCGCGTAAGATACTAAGAACAAAAGATTTAACGTATCGGCCATCCCGGATCGCACGGCTCGGGGGGCCTGGGCGCGCCCGTGCGCGAGCCCGTTATACATTACTACGCAGAACGGCCGTGAAGGTGCGGTAAAACCGGTCGGGAGTACCGATGCGGACTCTCAAAGTCGATCTGGCAAATCGCAGCTACCCGATACATATCGGACCTGGGGTGCGATCGTGGCTATCGGATGCCTCCGCGGGACTAAGGGATGCCTCGCAATTGGCGGTGATCGTCGATCAGACGGTCGCGCGGCTGCATATGGACGCGCTGCTCGCCGCTCTGCCAGCGCAGCCTCGCATATTGACGTTCGCAAGCGGCGAGACGGCGAAGTCGTTGGCGTCGGTCGAACGGCTGTGTGAACAGCTCGCCGAGGCCCGTATGGACCGCGATGCCGTCATCATCGCGTTCGGCGGGGGCGTGGCCGGCGATCTGGCCGGGTTTGTGGCCGCGTCGTGGCTGCGCGGCGTGCGCTTTGTGCAGGTGCCGACGACGCTGCTGGCGGCGGTGGACGCCTCCGTGGGCGGCAAGACGGGTGTGAACCTCGCCACGGGGAAGAACCTGATCGGCGCGTTTCATCAACCGATCGCAGTCGTCATCGACACCGAATTCCAGCGTACGCTTCCGACGCGCGAGTTCGCGGCGGGGCTCGCCGAGAGCGTGAAGCACGCGGCGATTCGCGACCCCGATTTTCTGGATTGGCACGAGGACAATGCGGAACGCATTCTGGCGCAGGATGGGGATCTGTTGGCGGAGCTGATTGCCCGTAACTGTGAAATCAAAGCCGACATTGTGGCCCGAGACGAACGCGAGGCCGATTTGCGCGCGATTCTGAACTACGGGCATACCGTCGGACACGCCATCGAGCACCTGCTGAACTACGAACTGCGTCACGGCGAATGCATCGGGCTCGGGATGCTCGTGGAGAATGAAGTGGCGTGCGAGCGAGGGTGGCTGTCACGACCAAACGCAGGCCGCATACGCGCCCTGCTGGCGAAGCTCGGCCTCCTGGTACGACTGCCGCGACCGCTATCGTCGGATGCGGTGTGGTCGATCTGTCAGGGCGACAAGAAAGTACGCGGTGGAGCCGTCCACTTCGTCTTGTTGCGTGACCTGGGCCAGCCGGAGCGCATTGCGGACGTAAGCCCCGCTGAAGTGGCCACGGCGCTGGAACACATCCAGCTTCGGTCAGACTGAGATTGTCCTGGACAAGCCAAGCGCGGCCCGCAGTTGTTGGCCGTGGGGACCATCCGTAGAATCGCCCGCGACATGAAACGCACCGAGTCAGTC
>JAFGRR010000044.1 GCA_016935035.1 Phycisphaerae bacterium
AGTATTCCAGTGCCCAGCGGTCGCAGGACTATCGTTTGCCCGGCGGGCGGCGGCACCGTGACGTCATCCTGTACGCCACACACCTCGACATCGCGCAAGATGAGCTCAGACAACTTCTTCGGCGGCTCGTCGGCCGGCCGTTGCGGCCAGCGCTGCGCCATCAGGCGATATGTCCCCGGTTTCAGCGCGGGCAACGTGAATTGTCCGTCAGGTTCGCTGACGGCGTAGGCGAGTTCGGCGTCTGCTGGGCCTCTCTCTGAATCGACGAACGGCCGCGACGTTGCACGATCGACCGGAATCCCCGTCTGGTGGTCGCACACGAAGATGAATGCGCCGGCGATTGGCTCGCCGTCAGCATCGACCACACGGCCGACCAAGGTAGCTGATTCTGGTCCCACCGATGTTGGTTGCGCGAGCGATGCGGCACTCGCCAACAGGCACGTGATCAGGGCCGTCAATGCTCGCCGTTGCCGGAACATGTTTGCTCCTTGCGGTACCGCCCGGTCTCGAAACTCGCCGTCAGTTGCTTAGAACCTATCCCAAAACCGCGATTCTGATCTGAGCCGCGACCGTGAGGGAGCGGTTGTGCCGTAAAACCAACGGTTTCTCAGTCAACCGCTTCCTTACGGGCGCGGCTCGGTTCGGTTTTGGGATAGCTTCCAGTGTACCATCGGCCGGACCGCCGTCTGCACAGAGATTGGGCCGGGTCGTAGGTGACCCAGCCCAGCATTATGGTCAATATCGTGCCGTGCGCAGCCGCAAAGGACGATTACTGTCGCGTGAGTGGCGCCGGCAGGATCGGGGTCGTATCGAAATCTCGATCGACCTTGGCCATATCGAGTTCCTCAAAGAGCAAAGCGGGTACGGCATAGGTGCTGACGTCGCGGCCACCGGAGTTCAGAACGCATGGCGTATCGCCAGCCGCGAGGATGTTCTTGAAGGCCCGCGTGTTGATCTGTGATATTTCGGCGCCGCGGACGAGTTCCTCATGTCCATCGGCGTAGACCTTGTACATGAGGAGGGGGCTCACGCTGAGACCGCGGTCGCCACCGCCGAAGCCACGTGGCATCCGCCCCCTGCCGCGCATACCGCCTCCAGGGCCACCGCCGCTCGACTCGCCGACGGACTCGATCCTGATGCCGAAGTCGATCCCTTCGTCATCGCAGGCGTCGAGCAACTGCTGCTTCATGTCGTCGGCAGTCAGTGCCGGGGCCGCAGTCACGACCAGGCAACCGACCACGCCACGATCAGCGCCGAGTGCGCCGCGCCCATGCCCGTTAGACTGCGTGAATTCCTTGGATGGGTTGCGCGACATGAGCAGGCTCGTGAGTTCGCCCTGCTCGACCAGCGACACTGTCTCGGCTTTAACGCCCTGATCGTCGTAGGTGTAGTGCCCCATGACCGGCACGTCGTTGATGACCGTGTGCGTCGGGTCGTCCACGACACTCATGAAGCGTGGCAGAATGGGCCGGCCCAATTTGTTCGCGAAATCATCTGGCTCGGTCCGGCTGCCGAGCGGCCGCTGTCCGCCGCCGAATGAGCGTCCAAACTGCCGCGAGAACACGGCGGCCGCGGCCTCCGGTTCAAACAGCACCGGTCCCGTGTACGCATCAAGCACGGGCGCGTTCTTGAGCGCGATGAGTTTGTCGGCCATCGTCCGGCACTGCTCAACCAGCTCCTCCTGGGGTGGCAGTTCCGCGAACCCGTGAGCGTAGATGTCAAGCCAGTCGTTCAGCTTCATCCCATCGTCCGCCTGAGTGGCCGCGCCAACCGACAATGAGAGCATGGTCTGTGCGGTGCGCATGCGCGTACCCTCGCTGTTAACGAGGTACACATTGCCGACGGCACTGCTGATGGTCACACTTGAACTCTGGATATCCGGGTAGGCGCGGAAGACCTCGGACACGGCAATAGCTAGCTGCTCCATTCGCGGCAGATCCACAGTCATATCCGCGCGGTCCTCGAAGTACACCGTTGGAGACACCCGTGAGAAGTCGTCGGGTTTATCCTCGATCATCTTGCTGGCCATGAAGGCCTTCTTCTGGACGAACTGCTCGACCACGTCCTTGTATTCGCGGTCAGTTGCCCACCAGACAGCCTGGCGGATTGCCTCATAGTCGTCCTCGAGCGGGACGACAACGCTCGATGATCCGCCAGCCATCCTGAGATAGCGCATAATGTCGTCGGCCTGATAGTTGGTGTTGTCCAACTCATACGAACCGACGCGCACATCGGTTTGCACGCCGCGGCTGCGTCTCTCCATGCGGTTGACGATCGCGCCCAGGCTGGCCGACACGTACGCGCCCTGCGCGTCCGTGAGTCCGTATTCGATGAAGTACGGCTGTTCCAGGCCCTCGAGCTTCAGCCCCGACATGTTGCGATCCAGTTCGTCCACGAGCGCTCGGAGAACGACATCCCGCTGCATCTCCGACGCCACGGTATCCTCCGCGGCCCACGCCGTCAGCGCACCGGTGCAAGCCGTGATCAGCACGCTAATGAGCAGTGTTCTCATGATTACTCTCCCTTGCGGCTCTAACGCAACGCCGATGGTGCCGTGTGTCATTCGGTCTCCCTTCCGATCGGCGCGGGCATGATCGGCGGCCGGTCCTGCGATTTCGACTTCTTCTCGACCTCGATCTGCTCAACCAGGATGCTTGGCGAAATCCCCGAGACCGGTATCGAGCCGGACTCCGCTCCGCAGTACCCGTTGAACACGTCCGGATCGTCGCCCGTGCACAGTATCTGCGAGAAGCACGTCAGTGGCGTCCCCACGATGTCCACGCCGCGCACAAGCTCATCCGGCCGGCCGTCGGCATAGACCTTGTAAACCAGGATCGGGACGACCTTGAACGCCTGTGGCGAATAGCGTCCAGTCGTCGTTTGGCCGCCCAAGATATCGGTGAACAGCAGGCCAAAGTCCTTGCCCTGCTTCTTGCACTCGTCGATCAGCATCGCGCGCAGGGCTTCGATAGGCACCTGCTTGGTTGACTCGATGATCGTGTTGCCCATTCGCGAGCACACATCCAAACCGGCCTGTCGTCGCCCATGGCCGTTGGACTTGGTGACGCCGCGCGTCGGACTGCGCGACATCAGGAAAGTCTTCAGCACACCGTTCTCAACCAGGCGTGCCTGCTGTGCCGGCACGCACTCGTCATCGAACTCATAATAGCCCTTTAGGTCTATCCCGTTGAATTGCTGCCGTGTCGGATCATCCGACACACTGATGAACGGTGGCAAAATCTCTTCACCGATCTTCTTGGCGTAGGTCTGCCCTTCTTCCACGTCTTTCTGGCGGTGTCCCTCGATCCGGTGGCCGAAGATCTCGTGGAAGAAGACAGCGCTGGCGCGATTGAGCAGAATCGCCGGCCCGCTGTATGGCTCGACGACCGGGGCATCACGCAGCGCCAGAACATCACGGATGACTTCCTCGACACCCTGTATGACTTCATCGTCACTGGGTAGGCCCTCGAGTGTTGTCGAGTCAAACGTTTTGTGCTGCTGCAACTCCATTCCATCGTCGGCAATCGTCGAGGCCGCGACGCTGATGCGCCACAGGCTGCGCCCAAACTGGAGCTTGCTGCCTTCCGAGTTCACCGCCAGCCGATTCGTCACACCACCCGATATTCTGACGCTGGAACTGTAGATCAGCGGCTCGGCACGAAAACGCCGCGAATACTCCTTAACGCACTCCGCTAGTTGCGCCCGGTCATAGCTCTGGCGGAGCCATGGGCTGATGTGCACGCTCGGCGCCTCATGCGAGAAGTCGTCGGCAGGGTCTTCCTCTTCCACCTTGACCTTCAAGTTGGCCTTGACCTGCGCCAGGCGATTGACGGCGTCCTTGAATTTACTGTCCGTCGCCAGCCAGATTGCATGGCGCGTTGCCAGCGGATCGTCGTTTAGCGGCAGGCTCTGTCCGCCCCCGCGCAGGAAGCCCATGTCGAAGCCTCTTCCGCCGCGAATCTGTCGCGTGGAATCCAGCGCGTAGTCGCCGCAGCGCAGGTCCACGTCCAGCGTGCGCGAGTGGGCGACGTTGTCGCTGGTTATGGAACCAAGCGTGGCAGCGACACTGACCTCATTCTCGTCGGTGATCCAGTACTGAACGAAGTACGGCTTTGTCCCGTCCGGAGCCACGAGCTTTTCCATCGAGAGGTTCAACTCGTCCTGCATAAGCCCGAGCAAGGCGTGTGCTTCATCAGCCAGGCCGTACATCGGCACAGCCAAAAGCGTGAGCGCCACCACTACCGCCGATACCAAGCTTGGCACCGGCATCCGCGGCCGTCCGTTCATGGCATTCTCCTTGGTCGTGTCCCTCACGTTGATTTGCAGCGGCTGAGATTCTACCTCGCTTGTCCCAGACCGCAATCACCGGCCCGCCGTCGATAGTGTTTGCGAGTCCGCATCCGGTTCCACGGAGCGCGCGGGGCCCGAGTATATAGGGAATAGTGTTTCGCGAACTGGCAGCGTCTGGCGCGGATTGCCAACGAAACCGGCGTGCGCGCCCAGGTGTGGACACGCACGCCGGCCAGCTAGCGTACATCAAGCGCGTGTTACGCGAAGCTACTCATAGATATGGGTGCTCTCGGTTTCCATGACGGGCTCACCGATCTGGTCGCTGTTCATCTCAACGCGGAAGCGCACGTCACCCTCGGCGACACCCTTAACGCGGAGCTTGAAGACCGCCTTGGCCTTCGGCGCCAGCGTTGGGACCGGGGCGAACGTAATCACCTGGCCGGAGGTTTCAGCCTTGGTCGGGCCGTCGGCGGCGATGTACTGCTCTTCCGCCGGCAGCGTGCACTTGATCTCGATGCCAGTTCCGACCGCCGTGCCCTGGTTGGTGACGGTGATGGTGTAGGTCAATTCGCCGTTAACCTCGATCGGGTCCGGATCGTCCACACATTCGAGCAGGACGGCGGGAATACCGCGCACCTCGAGCTCGCACTCGTCGCGCGCCTCGGCGCAATAGGTGACCGTCGCCGAGTTCTGGATCTTGCCGATCGCATTGCACAGGAAGGTGGACTTGAGCGTCTTGGTCTGGCCCGCGGCAAGTTCGCCCAGTCGCCAGACGATGTTGTTGCCCTCGCGCTGGCCGTTGTTGTCGGCGGCGCGGAACTGGATGTTGCCGTTGATCTGGTCGGTCACGACGACGTTCTGGGCCGTGCCGTCACCCTTGTTCACGACCGTGATCTCAAAGGTCGCCTCGCGTCCCAGATAGCGGAGGCTCGGACAGGTCTTGGTGATTTCGACGATCGGGCTGCCGCCCGCGCCGGACGCCTGGGCCAGCGCGGTGGCGGTTCCGTTGATCATGGGTCCCGAACTCAGCGTCAGCACGAGCATTCCGACCAGCAGCAGTGTTGGAACGGCGATCCGTTGCATGATTAGACCTCCTTCATGTTTGGTCATTTCTGGTGATACATGTTTGTCGAAGAGCCCCATGGCTCATGAATCCCGTGTCCGGGTGCACAGAGAGTGTAGTGCGCGATTCCTCCGTTGCCGCGGCCGACGCTTGGCGCACAATCCGACCGCCGGCCAACGCATCAAACGTACCTGTGTCGCTTCGCAAACAGTGTTTCAGCAACTAATAGTGGCCCGGCCGCTTGTCCCAGACAACATCCCGTGTTCCCAAGTATGCCCAGCTTCCAGCGGCGAATCTGATCCAGTCGCACGGTATCCGCGCAGCCCCACACAGTCAACCAAGGCCCCCTCCTACGCCCGAGGGCCGCGCGGCCGGTTCGGATGTCTGTTATTGTCGTCCGGCTTCGCTATAATAGACACCAATTCCCGATTCGTTTGGCGTTTCATACGCTCGGCAGAGTGTCCAGCAGGGGAGGTGGGTATGTTCCGCGCTACCACGGTTTGCGCGAGCATCTGGTTTGTCTGCGCTGCGGCCGCCGGGCCGCAACTCGAACCGCGGGTCGTGAGTTTCCCGGCCTATGACGACTACACGCTGTCGGCGGATTACTACGCCCCCAAGTCGGCGCGTGAGCCGGCGCCGGTCGTCATTCTCCTACACGACTGCGGCGCTGACCGCACGTGTTGGCAACCGCTGATCGCGCCGTTGTATCAGGCGGGTTTCGCCGTGCTGGCGCTTGACCTGCGTGGTCATGGTCACAGCGCGACGTCCGAGACACAGAGCCGCGTCGAGCGGCAGGACTCGACGCTGTTCGAGGACATGTTCTACGACCTGCGCGGGGCGTATGACTGGTTGGCCAAGCAGCCCGACGTGGACCGCGCCCGGCTTGCGCTGGTCGGAGCCGGCGCTGGCTCTGGCGTGGCACTGCACTATTCGCGCGAGGACCTCAGTGTTGACG
>JAFGRR010000417.1 GCA_016935035.1 Phycisphaerae bacterium
CGCCGAGAACATCCTCGTGCAGCGCACCGCCCCGCGCCAGTACCGCGCCGTCTTCGTCGATCTGCACAGTGCGCGGCTCGGCGTGCCGATCAGCGATCGCGCCGTCGTGCAGAACCTCGCGCAGCTCAACCAGTGGTTCAGGCGGCACGCTTCAATCGGCGACCGGCTGCGTTTCCTGCGCGCTTACACGCGTTGGCGCAACGAATTCGAGCACGCCTTGTCGCACGCTCGCCACCTCGACCTCTCGTTCAGGAAACTCGTCCGCGCCTTGGCCGACACGGCGGATCAACACGCGCGGCAGCTCTGGGCCCGACGCGATCGTCGCGCGCACCGCGACGGGCGCTATTTTGGCCGCGTTCGCGTCGGCGGCGGTTGGCGCGCGCTCGTATACCAGCGCTGCAAACGCCCCGGCGACGAATCACGCGCCTCGCAGTTCGTGCTCAAGAAGGACTGGTGGTGCCGGCAGTTACGCGACCCGCTGCGCTGGTTTGCCGATGCGGCGTCGGAGAGCTGCAAGGACTCGCATTCGGCGCAGGTCCGCCGCGCCGTGCTCGACGTCGACGAGGATCATCGGCTGCCCGTCATCCTGAAGCGCCCGTTGGCGCGCAACGGTTGGCGCCGTCTGCGCATGTTGTGGGTGTACTCGCGTGCTGGGCGCGGCTGGCGCATGGGCAACGCGCTGCTGCACCGCAATCTCGATACCGCGCGGCCCCTGGCCATGCTCGAACGTCGGCTCGGACCGCTCGTGCTGGACAGCATCCTCGTGACCGAGGCTATCCCCGGCGCACGCGACCTGGAGACGTATCTCAGGGAAGAATTCGACCGGCATGCGCCGGCCGACTGGCGCCGCCACAAGAACGCCCTGATCGAATCGCTCGCGCGCCTGCTGCGCCGCTTCGAGCAACGTGGCTTCGTGCATCGCGACTGCAAGGCCGGCAATATCCTCGTCGCGCCGCAGCCGGCCGCTCGCGTGTTGTGGATCGACATGGACGGCGTGCGGTTGACCCAGCGGGCCAGCGTCTCGGCGCGCCTGCGCGCCCTGGCACGCTTGCACGTGAGCCTGTCGGAGATCCCCGGTCTGACCCGCACCGACCGCGTCCGCTTTCTGCGAAACTACTGTGCTCGCTTTGGAGCGAGTTCAACCTGCTGGCGCACGCTCTGGCACGACGTTGATGAGGTTGCCAGACGCAGGCAAGAAGCCCGTCAGCGCCGCCGCCAATGGAAGCTGTCGCACTACGGCCGCGAGTAGGCGCGAACTCCCTCACCAGTCACCGTCGCTTGTTCACCAATCGTCGAAGCGCTCTAAGTGCTGACCGCCTCGGCGTCACGCACGGCGGGAATCAGGATCTTCTCACCCAGGCCGACCTGTTCCGCATACTCGGCGAGCGTGGGTAGCGTCTTCAGCACTTCCAGGTCGTCGTGCGTGTCGGTGCCGAGTGTCACGCGGACGCGATGATTGGGCACCGTTTTGAACCAGGGATCGTTGGGGCTCAGCGGCAGGAACTTGGAGCTGATTTCGTAAAAGATGCGCGCGTTCGCCAGCGTCCGCACCACCTGATCCATTGACGTGTTCGGAAACTGGACGCCCACTTCCGTGTGAGCCAGCCCGATCGGGCACGGGAAACGCCGCGCCTGATTCGCCAGCGTCGTGAGCCCAGCCCAGTCCACGAACTCGAACAGCAGGTAGTCAATGCCGTCGAGCATCCCGGTCAGGGCCGAGAGCATCGGCTTGTTCAGCGGCCAGTTGACCTCGGCACCGCAGAGGATTTCGAGCTTGCCCGACCAGCGCTGCCGGGCCTCACGCACCTCGGCCACGTAGTCACGCTTCTCGCCGCCGAAGATGCGGCCGTAGTCCCGCTCAGACTTGACCTCGCGTGACGACGGCGTGCAGAACAGGTGATCGCTGATCCCGATGCCGGTCACCGGCGTGCCCAAGTCGAGATGTGCCTCACACAGTTCGTCGATCGTGTACGCGCCGTCCGAGAACGGCGTGTGGTTGTGCAGGTTGTAAACCGGCTGCACGATGTGTCCTCCCTGAAAACCCGTGCGCGATGCGTTCGCTTTCGCGGTTCCCAGCATCGCAACATTTACGCGTAAATCCGCCGCGGCACGCCGGCGTCACAGCCCAGGGGCACACCAAGGCCCCATCCCGTGCACATCCGCCGCTCGCCGAGGCGATACCACCGGTGTGTGTCAGCGACGTATGTTTCGCCGCGTGCGCGACACGCACACCGCTTACCTTCCCATCGAGGCGTTGCGCCAACACCATGACAGAGATGTCAGACTTACGACACGTAACCAGCTCGTGGGCCGGATACCGGACGTGCTGCTATGATCTGACATTCCCCGCTGGGCGTCCCGAACCACCGCTGATTTGTGACGCCTACGGAAGAGTATACGCGCGAGTGGTCGCCGTGAAAAGGGCGCGTCTCACGGTTCGTCCACTTGCCGTGCCTGCCAATTGACCAGGGCTCCCGCCCGGTGGCTGCTGTCTCCACGGATTGCCGGTAACACCCCGGATTCCAGCCTCCGCCACATCGGCGCCCATATACGACTATCGGCTAACGCCAGACAGACGGAATCCGTACGGATTACAAAAAAAGAACTCGAACCGGCGAACCGGCGTTTCCCCGTGTCGTATGCAATGGTGAACAGAGCCTTCTCCGACAACCCGATAGACCTCCTCCTCTTTCCTGCATCCCGCGGCGTGACCGACTTGGTCGATCACGCCGCGGGACGTTTTTGCGCCGACACTGGCAGCCATTATGTTCCGATAACGATCGGGCCGGCGTCCACACGCCGGCAAGCCGAAGTTACAATGACGCACGCCATGGTTACCAGCTCCCGGACAACACGGATTGCCATCGGCCTCGTCAGCCTGGTCGCGGCTGCGGCTGGTGCGGGCGGCGCGGCACCTGTGCCGGTGCGCGTGACAGCAGTCAGCCAGGATGGCAGGGCAGTCGTGGTTGATCCAAGCTCGGGAACGCTATCGGATCCAGGATGGCGACTCGCCGCCTTTGCCGACCGGACGCCGCTCGGCTGGTATGGACTGGCGGGCAAGTCCGATCTCGGAGAGGTTTATGGCAGACAGGGGCCGCCGCCGGGCGAGGCGCCGACGCGTGTGACCCAGGCGTGGCTGGTCGGCGCTGATGATGTCTCCGATCTCGTCCCGATCTGGCCGGCTGATGCCGAGCTCTTCTGTCGCATCGAGACTGTCGGGCCAGGGGCCATGACCGTCTGGCTGGCCGTGGGGGTTGAGCAGGGGGTACAGTCTGGCGAATCCTGGTTGGCACGCGTCGGCGGCCAGCCCATCGCGCGTTTCGACATTGCGCACGTTGCGGCTGATGTGTGCTTTGCACGCGTCCTGCCACTGGTGTCCGAGCCGCGTCTGCGTTCGGGCCAGCGCGTCGCCCAGTGGCCATCACCCGGCGAGAGCCGCACGGGGCGCGCGTCGACGCGAGTTTCCTACGTCGAGCCCGGCAGCGACACGCCGCTGATCTGGATCGCCGCTCTGCCCGACGAAATCGCCACACCCGAAACGAACATTGACTTCGCGCGCGATGGCGAATTCATCTGCCACGGTGTCGTCGAACGCGTCGGTGACCGTTTCTGGTACGTCCGCCCCGTACCGCTCGCACGCGAATCCGAAGCTCCGATACGCGAGGTAGCTCCAGCCGCCGCTACAACGCCGCCTGCCACTCAACCGACGACATGTCCCACCAGTCAGCCGACAACCTGCCCCACGAGCCAGCCGGCGCAAACGCCCACGGACGCAAACGGCCAGACCGACCCGCGCGCAGTCCGTGTGGGCGACACGGCCGTCATTCGTACCACCGCCGACATAGACGCCGGCCGCTACGTCGCGCACGTCTTCGAACGCGTGCCGGGCGGATACCTGGTTAATGCCGGCGAACGCGAAGGGTTGGTGGTCGGTGCCACCGGCGTCGCGCGCGGCGTGACCAGTGACCCGGTCGTCGTCCGCGTGGCACGTGTCCAGCGCGCGTACTCGCGTGTCACGGTTCCCACCGGCGAGGTCTTGAACGTCGGTGACGAGGTTCGATTCGGGGCGCTGCCCGATGTCGTTCAGCCGGTCGCGCAGGTTTCGGCGGTGGCGGACGAGACGCTATTCACCGCTACCTTGTGCGACGGAGCGTCGGTTCACGCGGGCCAGGTGTTCGCTGTTTGTGAGGCCACGCGAACTGTGGCCGTCGCCGTCGTGCTGGGCACCGACGGCAAGCTGGTGTTCGGATATGTGCCGCGCTGCTCATTGACGCG
>JAFGRR010000418.1 GCA_016935035.1 Phycisphaerae bacterium
CTGAGCAACAGCCGCAAGATGATTGCGCTGCTCGACGGAAGCTAAGCGCCCTGAAGGGGCCCGCCCCACCGTACGGTTATCGGATTCGCCACGCAGTTTGAGAACCGACAGCCGTTTGGTTGCACCAAAACCGCACTTGTGCAGCGAGCGCGAGACGCGCCAGGGCAGGTCCGATCTACGGCGTTTCCCAGCGAACTGATTTCCGGTCACGTAAATTTGCTGAAGCGCCGGATGGCTATGGGAATCACCCGGTTACTGCTCGAAGGGAAGGATCCACAATGGGGTACAACGATAGTTGTAGTAAGTGCCGCGAGCGGCGTTGTTCGACATGCAACGGTGCCGGCAAGGTATGGGGCATGTTTGGCCATTGCACTGCCTGCAAGGGGACCGGCGGCATACCGTGTTCCCAGCACCGATAGCAGCAGATCAGTAACGGTTGCGAGTCTCAATCCTCGGTCCGGCCCCGGCCGGTGTCGGGCACGGCATCACTTCCCTCGCGGGGTATCGCACCCCTCGCGGTGCTACGCCGCTATCGGCGGTGGACGCGTACGTGCCTGGGGCGTATCAGCGAACGCAGCGATGCCTGAGACAAGCCGGTGGGTCATCTCGGTGAGACAGCTCGCGAAGGCGCTGGTTCACAGCGACTGTTAGGTGCAGTTCGCAAGCGAGAACCTAGAGTGTTAACGGCGGCGTTCTGCCCAGTCCGTGGGTGTCTTGAGCGCTGCTTTGACGGCGGAGAGGAGTGCCTCCTCAACCCCCTCGTAGTCGGGCACCTTGGTGCTGTTCACGGTTTCTTTGGTGTAGGTAACCCGACCTTCTTTCACACTGAACTGCTTGATAAAGCCCTCCGTCAAAGCAGTTGCAGCGTTGAACTTTTCGACGACGTCGTTATCCGCAATAGCACGCAAGGAATCTGCCGTAGCCGCAAGCCTCTCTTTGATGGCGAGAGCGCTCTGGTAGTTCTCCACCATCTCGTCCTCGTTGTTCGACCAGTGGGCAGCCAAACGGGTATTGCCGACCACGCCACGCAGTATCCGTAGCTGGTCCCGAGATTTTGCGAACGCATCCCGAATCTCTTGATTCCATTGCCGCTGATCCTGACGGGTGAGATCCATCTGCTTGCGCTTGTTTTCTCCGTTCTGACGGATGCGCTCGATGACGAAGAGAACGAATCCAGAGATGGCTGCGGCGGTGATAGCCCCGATGCCGACACCAGATAGCACCGACAGCAGCGTCGAGGGTTCTTCCGCGGCCGGGGGCACCAAGTCAGGGGGCAGCTGCACAATGACGGCCGTCGGATCATCGGTGGGTACAGCGGGTAGGTCCGGCGGGGGTGGGGCAGGTACGGCAGGTGGCGCTGGAGTCGGCTCCGGGATCGTCGGTGGGGGCTGGTTCGCGACGATGATCCTCGCAAGTGTGCTGATGTCCGCCTCCTCGATCTCGTATAAGGAATTGAAGCAGCTCGTGAGACAAACGGACGATCAGGTGGGATGAGACGACGCCGAAGCCGCTGGTTGTGACTGTCGCCGATGACAGCGGGGCGAGAACGTACAACGACGACTGCTTGTCGGGTCTCAAAGTTCGTGGCAGATTCTCATTTGAGATGGCGGATGGTGGCGGATCCGCCATTCGGATGAGATGTCGCTTAGAACGGTTCGGTATCTGCTTCGGGCGGTACCGCAGGACGTCGCAGTGCCGACCGCTGTATGGCAACTTCACTGAGGCCTACGCACGCCCTGTTGAGCGATGCCGATCCCGGCAGTAAGCGCGAGTCGGCTGCTGACTAGACCTAACGCGTCGGATTGGCTGCTGCCGACCGGATGGCGTCTTCGGCAGCAGCCCATCCGACGCTCGACAGATCAGGCAATGAGCCGATGCGCGGCGGTGGCCACCGCGCACCCGGTCACGATGGCCGTGACCGGCCCTGCACAGATGAATCCGACCGCGCCAGCGATCGAGGCGAGAATGCCGATCAGTGCCCACCGAACAGGGAGGCGATCGGGATCACGCTTGGGCTGACGGGACTGACGGGACGGCGGTACCGTGGACAATGTTGTTTCCTTTCAACAGGGGATGGCAACACTGCGGCCTTCGGGACTCCACTCCCGGGGGCCGCTTCATGACTCGTGAGATCAACCTGACTGGCCTCTCTTACGACCCGCTGAACTGCGGTAACTACCGTTCTACGCCGACTTTTGGACGACGTCTGGTAACCTGAATGCACGCCTTAACCCGGCTGTAGAACACGTTGACTTGGACGATGGCCGAGGTGTTTTTCAGTCGGGTTAAGGCGTTCAGTTTGAGACGCGCATGAATTCTTGGAATGTGATGGAGATCACATGGCGGAGCTCGAGCGGCGGCGCCACAATATCTTTTGGCCCAGTATTTCCCGCTCACCGAAGGGGCGCGAGCGGGCCGTTCTCGCGAAGAGGTGTGACCGACTGCGGGCGATGCAGACGTCAGTGGACGCAGCCACCGAACACCTGCGACTCCTGCCCTCCGAAAACAGTCTTGACGCCCTCCGGCTGAGGCATGGATTCGTAAGGCTCACCGTCGGAACCACGAAGGACGCGTCGGATCGTGCCGCCCCGCCTCTTGAGTACCGGCCATCAGCCACGCGGCTCCTGTCCCCGAACGGGATCGCCCTGAAGTTCTGCTTGATTGCGCTACTGGAAGCCCAGGCACGTACGAAGCCCGGCACGAGACCCGGCGACAATCCGTGGCCATTGAGAGGCAACGGATCTCAACGGGGTTGGACCGACTTCGTCGCAACAGGCGCCGTCAACACGGGAAGCGGGCGGGGTCGCTCAAGCGCGGTCGACAAGAACCTTCGCCAGGTGCAGTCGGCGTTGAAGAGACTCCACGCTGAGCACTTGGTAGACCTCCCGAACGCCGCGGCCCGCCACAAGAAGTACGAGGGCTTTCTGCTGAACAGGGAGGACGGACGGCGGCAGTGGTTCAATGACCTTTATCGTGTGCCCGACGACGACCGCGAATTCTTCACCGTTCCGCTTACGCTATTCACTCGAGGCTGGATCTATGTTCTCCAGGACAGTGAACTGGCACTTTTGCTCATCACCGCACGAAATCGATCTCTGCATGGAGCCGAGGAGCAGCCACTTCGCGGCGGGACGCGGGTAACGAATCACGGCCTCGGTCCCGATGCATTCGAAGCTCACCGAGTGCTCGATTACCTCGGTCTGATTGATGTCTCGTCAGACTATCGGCGCCAAGAAGACGGCCGGGTTGCTGACTATGAAACCGAGGGTGCAGAGCCGCACCGACTCTTATTTCATCCCGACGCGCTCGAACACAGTGCAGTCCCAACTTTTCTCGCCGAGATCGAGGACCAGCTCGCGAAGCCACAGCCTGCCGACGATGGGTCGGCGTAAAACTGAGATGCCACAGGACACATCACAGACGAAGGGAGCGGGTTGCACGACCCTCGCCCCCATCCTCGGCATCCTGGATAGGTGGACATGGACGCAATGTTCGGCGGCGGTGCCCCCGCTCCACCGGCGCTGCCGGCAACCACATTGTCGAGGGCGGTAGTCCGCGACGCTATCGCAGACGCGCTGTGGCAGCACGTGAGCGCCGGTGAGCTCGCAGATATCTGCGTGAGCTACGGCCTCGAACCGCAGACGCCGGACGAGGATCCGCCGATGTCGAGCAAGCGCAGCTACGTCAAACGCCGCCTGCGTAGCCTCTCGCGCGAAGCGCTCCTCGACGTGGCTCGCAGCGTCCACGAGGACTACCCAACTCCCACGCTAGCCCAGCTGGTGGGCTCGCCGGGTTACCGCGGAGTCGACGGCGAGTTGAAGAACTTGATCTTCGCGGCCAACGGCCCCAAGCCGAAGATTGTCTTCTCGGATGCGATCAACAACACCATCGACATCGTCGAGAACGGCGATTACTGCCTCGTTTATGACCGCTCGCTCGCGGAGAACGGTTTGACGTGGCGGGAACTGGTGAGTTGGTGGTCGAGCCAGGCTGGCAAGACCTACGCGTGTGAGCGCGACGCCGCCGTAGACCTGTACGAACGGCTGCGCGTATCGATGGATGGCAATGGCGCCGAACAATTTCTGTTCGGCGAGTACTGCAAGCGGTATGGGACAGACGGTTTCGATCAGCCGGCCCTGATCCCACAGGTGTATCTGCACTATGACCCCTACACCCGCCGCACCGGCGGCACTCTGCTGCGGCAACGGATGGATTTCCTCCTGCTGCTGCCTGCGCGCCGACGCGTCGTCCTAGAACTTGACGGCGTCCAGCATTACGCCCACGACGACGGTCGTGCCGACCCGCGCCGCTACGCGCGAATGGTTGCCGCCGACCGGGAATTGCAACTCGCGGGGTATGAGGTACACCACTTCGGGGGCCAGGA
This sequence comes from Phycisphaerae bacterium, assembly GCA_016935035.1. Lineage (GTDB taxonomy): Bacteria > Planctomycetota > Phycisphaerae > UBA1845 > Fen-1342 > JAFGRR01. The sequence goes on from JAFGRR010000418.1 coordinate 4,385, forward strand.
GTTCGTCGACCGTCAGGCAGCATCCGCCAAACTCGCCGACTTCTTCACCCACCTCATCTGACACCGCGAGATCAGCACGGGCCTTGCGGCAACCCTTCTCGACTAAGGCGGCCACTGCGTCGGCGTCCGGTTCTGTTACCGAAGTCCACCGTGTCACCGCTCTTGCCCCGTGGTAGGCCATTTGCTCCATCCGAGGATCCGCCACGAGTATGAGACAGAGCGCTGCGCCATCGCCACGAGAAATCTGCAACGTCGCGGGTAAGGGAATCGCTGTCCGCCAAGCACTTTGAGAACCGACACGCCCCGCCGCCGCGCCGCCACCCGCACGCAGCAGCATCTGCCGCCGCCGC
>JAFGRR010000419.1 GCA_016935035.1 Phycisphaerae bacterium
AGCGCAGGACCGCGGTGGCGACCGTGGACGTCGCCCGGATCATCGCTCCATCCACATCCACAGTTGTGAAGCGGCCTCGCAACGGCATCAAGACGGGGTTGAACGATCCGCTTGGCCGGCGATTCTGCGCAAGGCTGCGTCGCGCGGGGGCCGACCTGCGTACGGTTCTGTGTTGGTGTGCGAGGATGAAACGAAGCGGGTGCGGGGGCGCGTTGGCGGGACGGCGCAACGGAGGCGGAGCGTTCTCGGCAGACGAGGACACCATGTTTATCGGGTGTTGTCGGTAGATGCGGGGCAAGTGCCATCAAGGCCGGCAAGGAGACTGGCAACCCGATGCACTTCAGGTTCATGCTGGAGAGGTGTGCTTCACACGAGCTTGTGCGGTCGGGCTTGCGGTGAACCGCTGGATGCGATGGAAGCGTAGAAGGAGTGCGGGGAAGCGTGGTGCAGGGGGCCCGAGCGGCCCTGGACGCTCTGCGGTATGTCCGGTATACAGGGAGAACTCCGGCCGCTCGCACGGCCGTAACATCTTCTCCCGTATTTGGTTATAGGCGAATCTCGCCTGCAACTGACGGGGACGGAGTCTTCCCGCAGAAGCCCGACTGCCCAGTCTGGTCAAAATCATCAACGTATGCGAGCCTCGGTCGGACTTCCCCGAGATTGCGCCACCGATGCCAGCCGATGGTTACGCTTGGATCGCCGATGATACCACGAAACATCAGGTCATGCGGCGCGTCACCGGGGCCGGGTGAAGGACGGAAGTGAGCGAATTCCTGATGAGAAGCCACAGCGCCGACTGTGTATTGATGGTAGTGATGATCACCGCTCTGCCCGCGGCAGCGCAAGTCCGGTTGTCTTGGGCCGAGGACGCCACGCTGCCATTGCAGGACGCCATCAGTCGGGGCGAGCGGGAGATCGTGGTGCCATATGAGGGCAAACCCTGGGTCATACGGCCGGTGCAACTGCGCAGCGACCTGACGATTCTTTTCGAGCCCGGTGTCGTCGTGGAGGCCAAGGCCGGGGAGTTCCGTGGCATCGCCGACAGCCTGATGACCGGGCGGGGGGTAAATCACGTTACCCTGCGCGGCTACGGCGCTACGCTGCGTATGCGAAAGGCTGACTACGCCAAGTCAGACTACAAGCCCAGTCAGTGGCGACACTGCCTGGTATTCAACAATGGCAGCACAAACATCACTATTGAGGGACTGACGCTGGCCTCTTCCGGCGGTGACGGCATCTACATCGGTGCGAACAGCAAGACTCACCCGCCGTGTCGCAACGTCGTGATCCGAAACGTGGTATGCGACGACAACTTCCGTCAGGGCATCAGTGTCACTTCTGTGGACGGGCTGCTGATCGAGAATTGCATTCTGAAGAACACGAGCGGCAGTAATCCCCAGGCGGGCATCGACATCGAGCCGAACCTGCCGCACAACATCATCCGGAACGTTGTCGTACGCAATTGCCAGGCACTCGACAACGCGGGCAGTGGGCTGCTGGTGGGGGTCTCACACCTGGAGGCGGAGAGCCAGCCGGTGTCGATCCTCTTCGAGAATTGCCTCGTGCGCAACTCAGGGATGGCGGGAATCAGGGTCAAGGGCAAGAAGGTCGGCGGCCTGCTGCTATTCCGGAACTGCACGGTTGAGAACTCGGGTGAGTTCGTTAACTGGAACGTTCCCATACTGAGGTACGAGAACTGCAAATGGCTTCCGCGGGGAGGACCGCTGCACATCGAAGGGCATCCGAACCGGCCCTGACGTTGTCTGCCGGGTGGCCGGCGCGCCCGGATCGCTGGCGGTTCCCGTCGGCGTTTGGGGGGTAGCCTGTAGCCCCCGTGGACGCGTGGCCGATAGATGCCTACAGATACCTGCCATCGTCCGCTGTTGGGCGCTTGGCATAACCTATTATTCCGGCCATGGTTACGCTGTCGGCGGTCGTTTGCAACGAGACCGCCGGGGCCCCTGGGGCCCTGTGGATGAAATCGAGTTCCGCTTCCACAGGAGGAAGAGTGTTGTTGCCTGAGTACGCGAGCTAGGCCCGGGCCTCGCTCGCCCGATTGGGGAGTGTCGGCCGTGCGCCCCATCACCGAAGCGGTTAGGCCCATGTCCGTGGGAGTTCAGTCCACCCAACCCGGCGCCCCGCGGAGGCTCAGCCTCCGCCGGAACTTCTCCTGGACGTTCGTCGGCAACCTGACCTACACCGTCGCGCGGTGGGTCATGTTGATGGTGCTGGCGAAGCTGGGGGATGCGAGCGCGGTCGGAATCTACGCGCTGGGCCTGTCGGTGTGCGCACCCATCGAGTTCTTGACGAGCCTGCATTTGCGGCCCGCGCTCGTGACAGACACGAAGCACGAGTACACCTACGGGCAGTACATCGGCCTACGCCTCGCGAGCGCCACGATGACGATGATCCTGGCAGCCGTGGCGGCGCTTGTCTTTCTGAGGAGGGACACGCTCGAGACCCGACTCGTCGTCATCATTCTCGGCGTCGGCACGGCCATCTTCGGCGTGCGCGAGATCTTCATGGGCATCAGCGAGAAGAATGAGCGCATGGACGTGAGCGGGCAGTCGCAGATGCTGTTGTCGGTGGTGGCGCTGGTGGCGTTCACGGTCGCGTTTCTGCTGAGTCGCTCCGTGGTGTGGGCGGCTCTGTCTCTGGTCGTGGCACGGCTGACCGTGCTTCTGGCCCACGACATTCCCAGGGCCCGGACGGTGGTGGCCCAACACGTTCATCCGGGTGAGTCGTTGTCGTTCCGTCCCGACTGGTCGCGGGCGATGCTGGGCCGTCTCTTCCTGCGTGTGTGGCCACTGGGGTTGGCGATGGCCATCGGTTCCTTCACCAACAACACGCAGCATTACTTCCTGAAGGGCTATCACGGCGACGCGTCCCTCGGGTACTACGGAGCCATTGTTGCCCTGACGCAGGGCGCGACCATTCTCATGAACACACTTGGGATTGCCGCGAGCCCGCGCCTGGCGCAAGTCTACGTCAGCAATCGCCGGGGCTTCTACCGGCTCTTTCTCAGGCTGCTGGGTATTGCCCTGGGACTCGGACTGGCCTTCACCCTCGGAGCGGCGCTGTTCGGGGAGTGGATCTTGTCGCTCGTGTTCACGCCGGAATATGCCCAGTACGCGGACGAGCTCGTCTGGCTGGCGATCGCGACGACGTTCATGTTCGCGGCGTCTATGATGAGCACGACGCTGACCGCGACCCGCGCGTTCGTCGCGCAACTCTGCGTCTGGTTCGTGGTGGCGCCGCTGACGGTCCTGGTGTCCTGGCTGCTGGTTCCGACGTTCGGGGTGCAGGGGGCCGTCTGGGGACGGACCGCGTCGATGCTCATACTCCTGATTGCCATCACCACGTCACTGTTCACTGTACTGCGGCGTGCCGCACGTGATCAAGCCCGCATGGTGCGTCCTGACGTCAATGCGCCGGAGACTGAGCCATGAGCCTGAGGGAAGCGGTCTTCGCGGACTATGAGGCGGCCAAGAGAGGCACCGTCCGGGCCAGCTGGCTACGCGTGACGCTGGGGCTGATGCTGCACAGCGCGTTTCGCGGCGTCTTTCTGTATCGGCTGGGACACCGCATGGCGGGCGGGCAACTCGGACGCCGATCACGTGTCTTCAATCGCCTCGTCCAGCTGTTCTCCGGGTTGGGGATCAGCACGGGGGCGGAGATCGGCCCCGGCCTGCTGTTGCCGCACCCGCAGGCGATTATCATCGGGGAGTTTTCTGTGATCGGGGCCCGGGCCCGGATCCTGCATGGCGTCACGCTCGGTGGCGCGGGCCGCAAGAATGCGGATGGGCAGTCGCAGCCCCGCGTCGGTGACGATGTCACCATCGGTGCCGGGGCCGTGCTGATCGGGCCCATCACGATCGGTGATCGCGTGAGCATCGGCGCCAACGCTGTGGTCACAACGGACGTGCCCAATGACTGCACGGTGGCGGGCAATCCCGCCCGCATCATCCGGATGGGCACGCGGCGGGTCGGGTTGCTGGAACAGCACGGTGAGCCAGGACAAACGTTACGGGACATGGTCAGCCGCCTGGAGGCGCTGGAGGCACGCTTGACCGCGCTGGAGACGCGACGCTGAATGGGTGCCTGCCCTCGCACGCCGCACCGGCGCGGCCGAAGACACGGTGCGAAACCTCTGGCAACGGTCAAGCACGCGGCGCCAATCGGCGTGCGCGTGACGCAGGCTGAGCAACAATGACAACGGACTTATTTTCCGAACCGGCACCGGCGGCGCGGACCTCCGGGAGGATTCTAGCCGCGGTCCTGCTGTTGATTCTGCTTGGGGCGGTGTTGGCGGCCAGCGTGGCGCCAAGGGACCTCTCGCGGGCGTTCCTGGGGATCTGCACATTCACGGCGTTGGGGATACTCGTCCTTCAGATTGTCCACGTGGCCACCGGCAAGGAGCGTGCGAACTGGATGTCCGTGGACATTCTGTTCATGTTGTCCTACCTGATTGTGCATTACGTCTATACGCTGTTCTGGCTGCTGGGTGTGGCTCCCAGCGAGAACGAGATCTGGTATGCCCAGAGCGTGGTCTGCTACTCGGCGGCCGTCTCGCTGGCGGGGCTGGCGGCTTTCGGCTTCGGATTCAACTTGCCGTCGGCCCGCTACGCTTGGCCGCAACGTGGCGCGATCTGGGACGTGGCTACGCTCCGCCGTTGGAAAGTCGTTGGCCTGGGGGTCTTCTTCTGCGGTGCCGTGTCAACCGTGATCTGGCTCATGTTGGCGGGGGAGTCACTGGACGTCGGAGGCTACGTCCACGCCAGCGAACTGCCCTACGCGGCGCGGATTTCGTTCCTCGTGTCTGAGGTGTTGCTGCGACTCGGCCTCGCGGTAGTCACGGTGGCCGCCGGCCAGTTGACCGGGCGGTGGAAGATTGGGTTGGTACCCAAGATCGGCTTCGCGGTGTTCATTGGCTGGTTGCTGGTGCTGGGCGATCGCTCCGCCGCGACGGGCATCGGCGTGCTGGTCCTCGCCGCTTACTCCGAATACGTTAGGCGCATCTCGCTGAAGTTGTTTGTCCCAGCCCTCCTGGTTGGCATCGTGATGCTGGGGGTGGTTCGTATGACGCGGCATGCGGCGGATCGCTCGGTCACGAGCTTCATCGAGACGGCGCGGGCGCAATCCAGCGAGATTGGCTGGCAGTCAACGTTGCTCAACTTCGGCGGCAGCGTGATGACGCTGCACGCGGCCACGCACACGTTCCCGTCCCAGCAGGGTTACTACTACGGGAAGCTGCAGGTGTCGCCAGTCATTGGCATCATTCCGTTTACTCGCCAGATTCTGCCGCCCGAGAAGGGGTTCGTCACCAGCGCGCGCGTTCTCACGGAGTTGATCAACAAGCCCTCGCAGAAGTGGGGTCGCGGTACGACGGTGACGGCCGATCTGTACTGTGATTTCGGCCTGCCAGGTGTGGTCATTGTGCTGTTCTTCGTCGGGATACTGTGCAAACGCGTGCAGCAACGAGCGCGCGCCTCCAATTCGATTACGTGGGCGGTCGCACACGTGGCCATCATTGCCACCATGGCTCTTATGCCGCGCTACGCGGTCTCCGGGCTTGTACGCAGTGTGCTATGGCCCGTGCTGGCGGTCTACGTCGTGAGTTGGATCTTCGGGCTGCCGCGGAATGCCACGCTGGCGGTACGGCCCACTTGGTGGTGGCCAGCGGAGCGGTCGCGGGTCGACATCAGGTCGACCTGCGGATAGCGCT
>JAFGRR010000420.1 GCA_016935035.1 Phycisphaerae bacterium
GCAAGACCGTCCGCGGCGTCAGTTTCCACAAGGCCACCGGGAGATACTACGTCTACGACCATCGCGGCAAGCAAGTGTATTTCAAGTCCTGGCGCGAGGCAAGGGATGCCTACCGGCGATTGAACGGCGATCCGGTCGCAATTGCCAAGGGAAACGCGGCATACGCCGTCCGGCACGCCGCCATGCAGCACCCCGAGATCTTCGCCAGGCTGGTAGCCATGTTTGGAGGGAGCCCCCCACACGCCCAGGTTATGATCGACGTGAGCCATCCCGACAGCCGCATTCGCAAGCCTGACGGGAGTTTCGATCGCGATGGCCTGAGCATCGAACCGTTTGCCGATCGCATTGGCGTACCGGAGTTCGAGGTGGTCGAGGCGGGCAGTGAGAACACTGATGCCCACGCGGACGTTCGAAAACTGGCGACGGCGGATAACCCTCGACTGGTCGACGTCGGTGAAGCGTGGTTGCGGCACAAGATGAATGAACGGGGCCTGGAATACGTGGATCGCCAGCAGCGGGCAGCCATGTGTAAGGCCGGGAAGCGTAGCCCGCTGAGCAATCACATGCGCGACACGTTGGCAAGTTGGCGGGCCTTCGTCGACTGCGTTGGCAATGCACGCATAGCCGAATTAACGCCTGCGCATTTCCGGAGATTCCACCAGTGGGCGGATCGCGAATCGGCGAGCAAGGCATCCAACCGCTGGCATGGCCAGCTAATGACGGCGGTTAAGAACATCTTCAACTATGCGCAGAGGTACTACGCCGACTGGGCGTGGCCGCCGGGCATCAACGAACGGATCCGTGCTTACACACCCAAGAAGTACCAGGCTGCTGCTTCGAACGCCGAACCCATGCCCCCCAAGGTGTTCCAGCAATTACTCGCCCAGTGCGACAAGTGGGCGGCGACAGATCCCGAGGAGTTCGACAAGTCCACGCAGTCTGGGCGCGCCAGACGACTTCAGGCGCTGCGAAAGCAGCGTGAAGGCCGCCAGATGCGGGTCATCCTCGAACTGACCATCAACTGCGGGTTGAATGCCGTCGATTGCGAGCGCATCCGGTGGTCTAATCTCAAACTCGATGGTACGACGCCGCACATGGACCTCCCCCGCCGCAAGACCGAGTCTTCGACCGGCCGGGCCACTGAGCGACGCACGCCGCTGCTACCACAGGTCGTGAGGTCACTGGAATCCTGGCGCGCCGCCGAGTCTCCGCGCAACGGGCTCGTATTCTATACGTCACATGCAACGCCGGTTAACGCAGAGTCGATCTCTCGTGCCGTAAAGCGGCTGTGTGATGACGCTGGGCTTAGTGGGGATTTCACTTACAAGCACTTGAGAAACGTCGGTAGTACGTTGGCATCCGACCATGATTTGCCCGAGGAGAAAATCCAGCGGTTCCTTGGTCACCGTCCAACGACCGTGTCATCCCGATACAAGATTGCCAGGGGACCCGAGTACTTGCAGCCGGTCGTTGACCTCATCGCAGAGCATTACTTCAAGCGGCCATGAACCGAGAAGAAGCACGCGTGGCAGGTCTTGCGACCATTGACCAGCGTGAGATCGAATCGGCTCGTCAGCATGGGAGGTCAAACCAGGTCAGCGCGCCGCCGGATGGACCATAACGTGGCTTGTACCTGGAATCCTGTCACCTGAACTCGGCGCAGATAGACAAACGCCCGACAGTCCGACCAGACGTGCAACAGGTTCGGCTCCGGACGATAGCGCGATCATCATGGCGTGCCCCCCTCCCCTACCGCCGCTAAACTCAAACCCCATCTTGCGCTATTACTAAGTGGTAATGACTGACTATCGCGAACATCGGCGACTAATAGGAGGTTTAGTTCAATTCCGAGGATCTCGGGGGCTTCCAGACCGAGCACTATCGACAGGCATCGCATTTCGTCATCGTTGAGACTCTCTACGGTGCGGAGTATCCGCTTCAGGCGGCGTGACAACACGTGTCGCAGCCCCACATCGTGGGGTGCTGCCGACGCGCTTTTGCTCTATGAACCAAGCCACTTCTTAGACAGTTCGCGTGCAGGTGTCATCACTGACACTCTTATCTGTAGCCCCCGTAAGACCCTCGTGTAACGCCCCAACCGTTGTTTTGGCGTCACCCAGAAGCAGGACCGTTCGCACATTATGGTACAGTGGGTTCGGAACACCCGAGTAGCCGGGTTGTTCATCGAGATTGCACACGATGACATGTCGAGCTTCGTGCGCCCGCAGAATCGGCATGCCGGAAATGGGTGTGTCGGGCAGCTCAATCGCCGCTGGATTGACCACATCGCATGCCCCGACGATCAATGCCACGTCGGTCTCCGGAAAATCGGCGTTGACTTCCTCTAACTCGCGCAGGTTCTCGTAATCGACCTCTGCTTCAGCAAGCAGTACATGCATATGTCCTGGCATGCGCCCGGCTACCGGATGAACCGCGAACACGACTTCCTTGCCCGATTCCGACAACCATTCGCCGAGTTGCACGACTTCCTCTGAAGCCTCTGCCAGCGCCATGCCATAACCCGGAATGATGATCACGCGCCGGGCGTCACGCAGCAGCGACACCGCGTAAGAGTTGGGATCACCGACCGGGGTGGCCGGTTCACCGACCGGTGCTTGGGCTGTGGCGGCGGAGGCCACGGGTGACGTCGGCCCGTGCTCGCTGCTCGGTCGCAGTCCGGCAAAGACGTTGACGAGGCCACGGTTCATCCCTCGACACATGACATGTGTTAGGATCGAGCCCGAAGCGGCCACGGTAGCACCGCAGGCAATGAGCAGCCGGCTGCCGATCGCAATACCGCAGAACGCTGCAGCCAAACCGGCCGTCGCATTCAGGAACGAAATCAACACGGGCATGTCTGCCCCGCCGATCCGAATGGCGAAGACGATTCCAAGCACGATCGCGCTTGCCAACAAAGCGATCAACGCCGTCATCACGCCGATGACCGCACCGCTCACGCCGGCCCAGATGCTCAGCAACACGACCACAATGACGATTGCAATGAGCAAGCCGTTGTGGTGCGGCAGGATCGTCGGGGTCTGTCGCAGGCGGTTGGCCAGTTTCCCGCTAGCGATCATGCTGCCACTGAAGGTTGCCGCCCCAACCACGAGCCCAAGTAGCGCGGCAACCTGCGCGATGCCCGTCAACGGCGCTGCGGTGACACGGGTCAGTTCGACAAAGGAAACCAGAAATGCCGCCACGCCTCCGGCACCGTGCTGAAAGGCAACCATGGCCGGGATCTGGATCATGTTGACCCGCGCGGCCACCCAACCACCAATCACTGCGCCCAGTACAGCAACGGCGACAACAAACGCCGGGTCCAACACGCCGTACCGGTGCAGGACGGCTGCCAATGCGCATAGCAGCGCGGCGGCGGCCGTCAGATTGCCAGTCCGCGCTACGCGCGGCGTGCGAAACTGCGCGATCCCCGCGATCAGGATCGCGATAATCCCGAGATCGACCCAAAGTGCTGACATATCTACTCTTTGCTCTCAATTGGTGGCGGCGACGTTGTGGCGGATTCCACGCTCGTTTTCCATACTACTGCGTGTTTCCTCCTGAACATGCCCAGCATCCGGTCCGTGATTACGAACCCGCCAACAAGATTGAATGCGGCGGTGACAATGGCAATGGCCCCCAGTGCCTTCTCGAATCCCGGCGTCGGGACGGAGAACAGCAGCAACGCGCCCAATATCGTGACGGCCGAGATGGCGTTGGTCATGGACATCAGCGGCGTGTGCAGCATTTGCGGCACACGAGAGATCAGCACATAACCGATCGCGAATGCGACTACGAAGATGATCAGCATGAGAAGCACGTCGACCATGGCAATTCCTCATCGGCCGTGTTCGGTTGTGGTTATACTGTCGCCATAGCCTTGCGTGCGCCCTTGTGAACAATGCGGCCGTTCTGCGTGACCAGCGAGTGCTGCACGATCTCGTCGTCCAGGTTCGGCGTGTCGGTCCCCTGCGTGAAGAGGTTCTGCACGTAGTGCAGCATGTTGTTGGCGTAGAGCCAACTCGCATCGACCGCGACGGAACCCGGGATGTTTGCCGTGCCGCAGACGTACACGTCGTGCGCGACGATTTCCCGCCCGGCCTCCGTCACCTCACAGTTGCCGCCCTGGTCAATGGAAACGTCCACGATCACCGAGCCGGGGCGCATCGTCCGCACCGTTTCTTCGGTGATCAGAACGGGGGCCAGTTCACCCGGCACCAGTGCACTCAGGATGATGATGTCCATCTTCGGGGCCAGGGTCTGGAGCAGGTCCCGCTCGCGTTGCAGCCACTCGTCCGGCAGGGCCTGGGCATAACCGCCTTCGCCGACGGCCAAGTCGTCCGGAACTTCGAAGCCCATCACTTTGGTACCCTTCAGGCTGCCC
>JAFGRR010000421.1 GCA_016935035.1 Phycisphaerae bacterium
GCACGGCATCTTCGATTTCATCCACCGCGATCTTAAGACGAGTCCGCCTCAACCGTACTTCTCGACGAATCGCATCATCGAAAAAGACAAGAACGACAATTGGAGCATCGGCAGTCTCTTTGGCATGGCGGCCGAGGAGAATGTGCTGATGCGGCGTGGCACGCCGTTCTGGGAGTATCTCGATCGCGCTGATATCCCGGTCTGGCTCTATCGCATCCCCGCCAACTACCCGCCGACCAAGTCCAAGCACGGCAACGTGCACTGCCTGCCGGGCATGGGTGTGCCCGACGTGTTGGCATCGCAGGGGACATATCAGTATTTCACGAGTCAATCACGCAAGCCCTCGAGACCTGGAGGCGGCATCAAGAGCAGTCTGATTCCGGGACGAACCGCCGACGAGTTCAGCGGTGAACTGGTTGGGCCGGTGAACAAGAACGAGCCCGTGGATGAGTCCACCGGCCTGCCGCCGGAGACGAAGCTCGCCTTCAGGGTCTACCGCGACCCGGTGAGTGACGGCGCCAAAATCGTGCTTGAGAATCAGGGCCTCGCCGGCACGATCACCGAAACAGAGGTCGTGCTCAGCCTGAGCGAATGGAGCGAGTGGACACAAGTCAGCTTCCTCATGTCGTCGGTCGAGCCGACATTCAGTGCGATGGCCCGCTTCTATCTTCGAAGCGTTCGCCCGGAACTGGAGCTGTATGTCACGCCGCTGAACTTCGTTCCGAGCAACCCCGCAATGGTATTCAGCGAGCCGCCGAGCTTCGTGAAGGACATCGCAAAGGAGATCGGCCCGTTCTACACGCAGGGTTTTGCCGAGGACTTCAAAGCCCGGGACACGAAGGTTCTGACGGACGAAGAATACAAGATTCAGGCCGATCTGGTGCTGAATGAGCGCATGAAGCTGCTGGAGTACGCGCTCAATCACTACGAGCACGGCCTGCTGTTCTTCTACTTCTCCAGTTCCGACCTGCAGGCGCACATCTTCTGGTGGGAAGGCGAGGAGCCGCACCCGCTGCGCAGTTGGGAGGACGCGAAAAAGTACGACCACGTCGTCGACGAGATCTACATCAAGCTCGACGAGACGCTGGGCCGCTGCCTGAAGCGGTTGGGCGAGGACATTACCGTCATCGTGATGTCCGATCACGGGTTCGGCAACTTCGGACGCGGGTTCGCGCTGAGCACCTGGCTGCGCGACGAGGGCTACCTCGCAGCACAGTACGGCCTGTACGTCGACACGGACTGGTCGCGGACACGGGCCTATGGACTCGGCCTGAACGGCCTGTACCTGAACATGAAGGGACGTGAGCCGCAGGGCATCGTCACCGAGGGCGAACGTGAGGCCCTGCTTCAGGAGTTGTGCGACAAGCTCGTCGCGGTGCGCGACCCTGACAACGGCCGGCAGGTCATCAGCCGCTGCTACCGCACCGACCAGTGGTATCACGGCCCCGAGACGAAGAACGCTCCGGACATCATAATCGGCTATGCCGCCGGCTATCGCTCAAGCTGGAGCACGGCCCTGGGCGAATTCGACAAGAGCATCGTGGTCGACAACAAAAAAGCCTGGAGCGCCGACCACTGCGTGGATCACGAACTCGTTCCCGGCATCGTAATCACGAACAAGCCCATCAACCGTGATGATCCGGCACTGATTGACCTGGGGCCGACGATTCTGGCCGAGTTTGGAATCGAGACACCGCAGGACATGACCGGGCGTTCGATTTTCGGCCCGGCCCCCAAGTAAACCCGGACCAACCCCGATTGGTTACAGCAGCAGAGGAGAACAACTGTGTTCGGCGGCAACGTGAAACTTGACAAGCATCTTCTGGAACGCGTGAAGAAGTACGCGCAGATCGCCGGCTACAGCAGCGCCGACGAGTTCATCGCCCACGCGGTGGAGAACGAGCTGGCCAAGCTGGACGAGGCGGCCGGCGAAAACAGCGACGACGAGCAGGCCGTCATGGATCGCCTGCGCGGACTCGGCTACATCGAGTAGCACGGTCGGGGCTGCCGGCCGGTGTGGTCATCACATCACACCGGCATGACACGATCCTACCGGTGAAGCTGCTGCCCAAAGGCCGTGTCGCGGGTTCCTGACGAAGTACGGCTGACTGAACACAGCACGCGAACCGCGCGTAAATACGCACACGAACGGAAAGCATGGAAGGCATACTGAACGTTGTCACGATAGTGATGGTCGCCTTGGGCGACGCGGTGTTTGCCGTGCTTGGCGTCATGCCCACGGTGATTGGCTTCTGGGTGCTTTGCCAGTTGCTGGGCATCGCAATGCTGCTGATCTGGCGCTACACCTCGAACCAGGACGCGATCGGCGCTGCGCGCGACAAGATCACGGCCAACCTGCTGGCGACGCGTCTGTTCAAGGACAACCTGGCGGTCACGTTTCGCGCGCAGCGCCAGATACTGTGGCAATCAGGGAAAGTGCTCGGATACTCGATAAAGCCGACGCTGATAATGTTGGTGCCGTTTGTGCTGGCGATGGTGCAGGTCGGGCTGCGGTACGAGCATCGACCGGCAAGCGTCGGAGAGACGGTACGCGTGCAGGCAACGGTCAAGGACGGCGTTGATATCACGGATCAATCACTGCGGCTGGAGTTGCCCGCCGGCGTCAAGATGGCGGCCATGCCCTGCCGCATCGAGGCGTTGCGCACGATCGACTGGCGACTGATGCCTGAACAGGCCGGCGTCCTGAAGCTGCGACTCGACGGCGGCGATAGCGGTGTCGAGATGCCCCTCCACGTCGATAACGGCTTCACACGCATCGGCAGCCGGCGCGGCGGCGGGTTCTGGGATCGGCTGCTGTACTCGGATCAGCCGGGGATTCCGGCCTCCTGTGCGTTTGACAAGATCCAGGTCTTTTACCCCACGCGCTCGACGCCGATTTTCGGCGTGGACGTGCACTGGCTCATTTCACTGCTCGTACTGTCGATCATCTTCGCGTTCATCTACAAGCCGCTGCTGAACGTGCGAATCTAGCTCAGTCTCGGGAGTCGCTACCGTTGCCCGGGCCCCGCGCTACGGCAGCACCTCGCGCCGCCACGTTCCCGGGACGACGGTCATTTCGCCGGTAGCGGCCTTCTTAAGGGCGACATCATCCAGCCAGAAGTCCTTCGTGCCGCTCTCGGTTGCGATCTTCACGAAGGCCTCGCGCAAACTGCCAGTCCAGGTGGGGTGAATGGTCACGCTGATCTCGGTCCAGTCGGTGAGGACAATCCCCGCAAAGCCACCGAACCACTCGTCGCCAGAGTCAGTTTGCACCAATATCCACACCTCGCTCCTAACTGGCTCATCCTTGGCACGCATCCAGGCGCTGAACTCGTAATCGACGTCGTTTTGCAGGTGGCCTGTGAGATCCTGAATCGGTCCGTTCCAGTCGGCGTCGCGTTCCTTGGCCTTGAGACAGATGCCGCCCGAGTGGGCATTGCCATCCGTCTCGATCTTGCAGTCCGACCAGTCCCACACGTATGGCTCCCAACTGGTCGTGCCCACCTCGAATCCCGGGTTCGAGATCACGTTGCCGCCATCGTTGCTCGGAGCGAGGCATACGCTGTAGATGCGCACGGCGTTGCCGACGATTCCCTTGCCGTAAACGCGCACCGGATCGGTGCTGTTGTTGTGCAGGACACCGTCGTACTCGTCGACCAGTTTCCAGGTGTAGGTGCCGGTGCCGGCACTGGCCTCCGCGATCCACGCGTCGCTCGTATATGCACTGCGCCAACTGGCATTGCTGTCGACTTCGAGCATGGCCAGCTCCAGCGCCGCAGTCGCGCAATAGCGAGCGGCGACAACTTCCTCGCTGTCCGTGGCCGCGCGCAATTTTCCTCGAGCCGCCGTCAGGCCCGAGAGACCCATTACGACCACGAGTGTGGTGCACATCAGGATCACGACGTACATGCTGCCGCGCCGGCGGTGCGGGCGACCAGATGAGCGGCAATGCTGGAATGCGAGTCGGATCGTCATATTATGTTAGAAAACCTTGATTGTTATCTCATCCGTGTCTGTGCCGCCACGGCCGTCGGCGACCGTGAGCACGGCCGTGTACAGACCATTGCTGAAGGTGTGCGTCACGCTCGCGCCTGTGGCGGTTCCCCCGTCACCAAAGTCCCATGAGAAGCTCAACTCGTCGCCCGTGTCCGGGTCGTATGAATTTGCGGCGCTGAACGTGACCGTCACCGGCGAAAAACCGAACGTGCGTGAGGCTTCGGCGACGGCCACCGGTGCGTTGTTCTCCGGGACACTGGCCTTGCTCGTATCGCCGAGCTGTGGCGCGGCGCACGTACGAAGACCGGTAAGCGACGTGATCTCCACGCCGTCCTGCTCAACGGTCACGACGATGCGTTTGGCTCCCGTTTCGTATGAGCGGACCTGCGTCGGATCTGAAGGGTCAACCCAGTCCACCTGCACACTGCGTTTCCAGCCGGCCAGGTCGGTCCACTCCGTGCCGTCCTTGGCCTGTGGCGGAGAGGCGCTCCAGCCGTCATAGTCGTCAACGTCCTCCCACAGCGATCGCGAACCGTCGCCGACCTCGTCGCCGCCCAGACCGAAGGAGCCGAGGCCGTAGTCGGCATCGGCGTAGCGCTGCGCCGAAATCTCCGACATCAGGTCCTGGGCCAATTGGGTCGCGCGGCTGCGCGACCCGACGCGCTGCTCGGTGAGCTTTGCCGCGCCAACGGTCGATAGCGCCGCCACCAGCATCGTGCCGACAATCGCGATCGAGATCACCGCCTCGGCGAGTGTCAAACCGCGCCGCGGTATTGGTCTGTCGTGCGTTGCATGTGCCATCGGCGATTTCCTCACTCGCTCGCCCGCACGGAGACGCTGTCGAACGCCGCCCCGGCCCCACCCACAAGCACGAACCGCTCGTCGCTGGCCGGCACTGTCGGCGTGTAGGTGAACGTGCCGCGGTGAACACCGTCGACAGTCAGGCTGACGGTATCGTGATTCGGATCAATGACCATGCGAACCTCGATGAAGCCGTCCGGCAAGCCCGGGACCTTGATCAGGGTCTTCAGGCTGGAGTCTGTCTGCTTCTCCGCCAGTTCTAGCGTCTGAGTATTGACGATGTTCCGCGTCAGAATCGTACGCAAGGCCGCGTGCGTGCCGTTGACGGTGTCGGCAGTCACTCCGAATACGGCGCCGGTCGCCCCGAACCGCGTGGTTTTCATTCGCGCCGTGGCAGTCGTCAGCGTCGTGAAGTTGTGCTTTGGCCAGGTGACGATGTATGTCTCGGCGCTCCATGTTCGATCAAGCAGCCACCCATCGTCGAAATCGCCGCCATACAGCATCACCCAGTCAGCCTCGCCGTCACCGTTGTGATCGAGCGACGGGTCTGAATCGAAGCTCGTCTCCCACATCCCCGAGAGCAGCTCGGGCGTATTCAGCATGCGCGCCGCCGTCACTACGGTGTCGCTCGGCGTGTCGGTGGGCTGTATTGTGACGGTGACATCGGCGATGTAGGTGCGCATCGCGGTTTGGGCCGCCGTCGGCGTAGTGTACGTGCCGTAGATGTAGTGATAGACCGACTTGCTGGTCTGGTAAGTCCAACTGCTGCCGGCGTTGTCGGTCCACGCACGACCAGAGCCGACGTCATCTTCGTAACGCACATTGGCTGCCGGCCCGCCGATACCCGAGTGCTGGAATACCAGGTACAGTCCGGTGCCCGGCGCGCGGCCGCGGACCTCGTCAAAGTCCGCCGAAATCCAATCGTAGTACGTCGACAGTTGCCACTCGTCGATGCGGACCTGGTCGAGCACGGTACCAGTTGGCGCGTTGTTCGCGTCAACCTCGCGAATCTGAGCCCACATGGACTCGACCGGGTTACCCTCGCGCTTGGCCTGAAACCACGCACGGGTCACGGACCAGGTGATGGCGTCGGCGGGAAGTGTTGGGACGAAGTGCTGCCCCATCCACTTGCTGGTCTCGATCTTCTTGTCCGACGAATCGACAATCGAAGATCGCGAGGATAGCAGTCCCACAGCGCTTTCCACGACTGGCCCGTCGTACTCCTCCGTCAGTGTCACCAGCGCGTAGCCCAGGCGGAAGTCGTGGACGCTGTCGATGGCGTCAACGATCGCGCCGCCGTTGTACTGGCGTGTCAACGCGTCGCCGGGCGTGCCGGACCATTCGTAGCGCAAGTGCTCGGGGAGCCCGTCTTCGTCGCGGTCTGGAATAGTGAAGTCGATGGTGTTGGGTGTATGCTCGCGTACCCAGATCGCGGAGCTGAGCTCCTCGGCAATCTGGTCGGCGACGCAGGTGCAGGCGAGGATGGCGTCGCCGGGACTGTCTTCGTCGGGTAGCGCGTGGCTGGCGATCAGGATGGCCGAGCCCAGACCCGCCATGATGATGCCCATGATACTCAGGCTGACCACGAGCTCGGCGAGCGTGAACGCGCGCGGCACTTCCTGGGCAATGCGCTGGCGTCGATATGGCCGCCGGCTCCCCATCAGTTCACCTCGGCCCGCGCTGTGTTCTTGTCAAATATAATGGTCTGGTCGATGTCACCGCCATTGATTATCACCGTGCCGCTGCTGTTGGCGTGACCGTAGCCGTCGAAGGCCACCTTGGCGGTACCACCGAAGTCGGCCGAGACTATGCGCGCGCGATACGGCGGCAGAGCCAGGTAGACCTTGTAGCGATTCCCGGGTCGGTCAGGGTTATCGACACCGTCGAGTTCGTACGAATGCGTCGTCGTGTTAAACGTGACTGTGACGGCGGAACTCATTTGGGCGGCGCGGCGTGAGGCAAATTCGAGATCCGCCGCCACGCGCCGGGCCGCCGATTCCGCGCGTTGTCTGGCCAGCGAGTTCGCGAAACGCGGAATCGCCATTCCGGCGAGAATCGAGACGATCGCCAGCACGACGACGACCTCGATCAGGGTGAACGCTGCCCACGACCGTATGGCCGGTGTAATGCCCTGGGACTTCAGACCCGGTCGGCAGATTCTGCGCATACCGCAACCCCTTCTTCCATTGGGTATATCGCCCAGTGAGGTGGCGGGCTTTGCTCCGTGGCCGGACCCGCTACAGCCGCCCTGGGATGGTCGCCACTACACTGGATGATCAGGTCGCGGCATGGCCCCTGGGTAGCCGGAGCCGCGCTCTTCTCGGGCCATCAGACGCCGCCGTGGCGATGACGGCCGTGGGGCTTTTCCTGAATCCGCCGATAACCCATGGCCGATCAGACTGTTGTAGTGCCTCCGCATGGCCTGTTTACGGCAGGTGTGGGTATTCGGCCCGCGAGGCCGCGAGCGAGACGCTCGTGCGAACCGCACGGGCCTCCTTTTACTGTTGTGAGGTAGGACACTCGTGTCGAGTTTTACAGACCCCCTTCGTGTTGCATTGTGGCTGGTTGGTGCCGCGCTGCTGGCCGGACCGGGCATGGCCCAACCCGCACCGACCTCGCAGCCGGCGGCGGACGACACCGAGCCGCCCGGCCAGCTCAAGATCGACACGACCGACGCGGGCCTGCTCGACGTGCATGTGCGCGAGACGCCCATCGCCACCATTCTCGAGATGCTCAGCTACCAGGCACGCACCAACATCGTTGCCAGCACGTCCGTGACAAGCAGCACTTCCGCGAATCTCTACGACGTCACGCTGGAGGAGGCGCTCGACGCCATACTGATACCGAACCAGCTCAGTTACCGGCGGATCGGCAACGTGATATACGTCGGAACCGCCGCGGAGATGAACGCCAACGGCCCGATACCACACCCGCGTGTGTTTCAACTGCAATACCTGACGCGCGCCGACGCCATCCCGATGGTCGAGGCGCTGTTGAGCGCGAGTGGCAAGATCGGCACCGAGGCAAAGGACACCCAGAAGACGGCTTCGTCCGACGTCACCGGCGACTTCACGGACGCAAACTCCGAGTACATCGTTGTCATCGACACCGACGAGCGGCTGGCCGAGATCGCGGCCCTGCTCAAGGAAGTGGACGTGAGGCCGCGCCAGGTCCTGATCGAAGCCACGATTCTGCGAGCGACGCTCACCGAGGGGAACCAGCTCGGGGTGGACATGACACTGCTCAGCGGCGTGGACTTCCAGGACGTGGGCAGCACGAGCAATGCCTCAGCGAATCTCGCGACCGGGAAGACGCCCCCGGCACGGTTCCAGGAGACGACCTTCAACGTCAGCACGAACATGATGGAGGTCGAACCAACAACGGGGTTCACGTTCGGCATCATCAAGAACAATGTGGCGGCCTTCGTTCACGCGCTGGAAAACGTCACTGACGTCACCGTGCTCGCGAATCCGAAGGTGGTGGCGCTGAATCGGCAAACGGCCGAGGTGATCGTCGGCCGGCGCGACGGCTACATCACCACCACGGTGACCGAGACGGCCGCGGTGCAGTCCGTGGAATTTCTGGCGACAGGCACGCAGATTCGGCTTTGTCCGCTGATCAACACCGACGGCACGGTGCGACTCGACGTCTGGCCCAAGGACAGCAACGGCGGATTGACGGCGGACAACTTGCCATTCGAGGAGACCACCGAGGCGCACAACCAGATCATCGTCGAAGACGGCCACACCGTGCTGATCGGCGGCCTGTTTCGTGAGCGCACGGTGAACTCCCGCACACAGATGCCGCTCCTGGGCGACATCCCGATCGCAGGCCAGCTCTTCCAGCAGCGCGACGATACCACGGTGCGCGAGGAAGTGATCATTCTGCTGACCGTGCGAATCCTGAAGGACACACCCGCCGAGAGCGCCGAGTTCGATGAGGTTCTGCGCGACGTTGAACGCATCCGCGTCGGCAGTCGCAAGGGTCTGATGGGAACGGGCCGCGAGCGACTGGCACAGGCGTTCTACCAGGAAGCGGTTGCCCAGGCCGAGGCGGGAAACACCGAGGCCGCTTTGCTGAACGTTCGCATGGCCCTGCACAACCACCCGCGCGAGATCGCGGCGCTCAAGCTCAAGGAACGCCTGCTCGCCACCCGCATGTGGGAAAGCGACGGCACGCGCGGCCGGGCCCTCATCTTCCAACTCCTGGATCGCGACCGCGGACCCGGACCGGCCGACGTACCCACCGACCCGTACGGCCGCCCACGCCTGCACCGCGACCTGCTCGAAGGGATAGATTCTCAACAGGGAGACACCACGCCATGACGAAGGCGTATTGGATGGTCAGGCTGGCGGCACTGGCCGCGGCCATGACCGTGTGGCAAGGATGCCAGTACACCGGCGGCCAATTGCAGAGTCGCCAGCAGGCCACACAGCGCTGGCAGATCGCGCGGGCGGACGTAAAGGCGCAACTGGCCGCAGATCAACTGGAATTGGGCCGCATCGATGCCGCAGCCGCCGAGCTTGACGAAGCTCTGCAACTTGACCCGAACAACGCCGATCTGCGCCTGATGCAGGCGCGCGTGTGCCTGGCGCGTGGCGACAACGCGACGGCACTGGCGCTGCTTGAATCACTGGAGCGGGACAGTGGCCCGCTGGCCGAGGCACACTACCTGATTGGAATCGTGTGCCAACAACGCCTTCAGTGGTCGGCCGCTGAGGAGTATTTCCTGTCCGCCCTGGAGCAATCGCCGCGCGAGGTGGCCTACCTGTCAGCCGCCGTGCAGGCCCGCTTGCAGTCTGGGCGGATAGACCAGGCCTGGGAGTTGTTGGAGCAATACAAGGACGACCTGGGTCATACGCCCGCCTATTTCGCCTGTGTCGCCGAGTGCGCCGAGTCGGCGGGTGATTGGGAGCGAGCCAGCGCCGCTTGGCGCCGTGTGGCGGATGCGCAGGACGATCCCGTGGTGGGTGAACGGATCGCGCTCGCGCTGTACCGGGCGGGCAAGTGGTCGGAGACCGCCACGCTGATCGAACAGCTCATCAGCAAGCACTCCATCGCAACGAACAGCGTGCTGCACCACGTGCTCGCGGAATGCCTGATGGAACTGGGCGAGTTGGACAAGGCCCGCGATCAGCTATCAATGATCCTCAAGGACTCGCCGCGCGATGCTCAGGCCCAGTGGTCGCTGGCCCGCGTGTTGGCACAAATGGGCGAGTCGCAGGGCGCCCTGCGAGTGGCGGAACGGGCACTGGCGCTTGAGCCCGAGAACGCGCGGATAATCGAGTTGGTCGCGACACTCGCCTACGACCTTGGTGATTACGCGCGGGCCGCGGCGCTGGCCCAGGCACTGGCACGGCGGGAGACAGACAACGCCGTCGCTCAACGGCTACTGTCATTGATGACTGCTGATGGGGAGGCCCGCTAGCCGTTCACTGGCGCAACGCACGCCGGGGGACATATCGGGTAGACCACCAACGCACTGAGTGTGCCGGGAATGTCCCGGTGCACTTGCCACCGAGCCAACCGCCACGTCGCCTTATCTCGACATGGCATGCCATGATCGATCGGCGACGTGCATGGCCGGCAATTGGCACAAATGCGCAAGCCGACAGGCCCGGCTTGCACCAGACCTGTCGGCAAAGATCGAAGCGGCAACTTTGCGAGGACTAGTACTCGTTCCAGCCCTTGCCATTCTCGTCCGTGGCGGTCGAGTTGGCGAGGAACTCGCCCGTGTTAGGATTGTAGACCCACCCTTCGCCACCAGTGGTAACAACAGTCGGTGGGGAATTGGTTGAGTCAATGAGAACATCAGTCGGTTTGGACGGGTTCTCGACCGGGCAGGCTGGAATCGCCAGCAAGTAGGGACCGTACTTGTAGGTACTGGTCTTACTTGCATTGGTGTTTCCGCTGATGTCCGTGTACATGGTCAAGTGGTCAACCATGTCACCGCCGCCGTGCCCGGGGAATTTCGTATTGTGTTCCGCCGCGTAAAGGTTGATCGCGTTGCGGACAATGGCCAGGTCACCGCCGAGGGCAGCATCCGATGCGCCGGCCGATCCACGACTCAGGCGTGGAATGGCCATGGCCGCCAGGATCCCGATGATCACGATGACAACGACCAACTCGACCAGTGAAAAGCCATGTCTACGCTCATGCTTGCTGATCATGTTCTTGCCTCTCTATGAATGCCGCTCGACGTTCGGAGATCTTACTGGGCAATTCAACACCAGCCATGGCAACATGCTCATGGCAACAGTAGCATCGGCGCGTGTAGCGTGGTTCTTCAACAAGGGAGTCTGAAACGGATAGCCCATGCCACTCTGATACTCATTGACTGATAAAAACGTGGTCGGGGACCGCGAAAACGTCGTCTGTAGCCGGCGGGATGGCGCTTGGGAAGCCAGCAGCTATGGGGTTTCACGCGCCGTGAGTGTCAGCAGTATCCGCTGGCCGTCCTTGTCAAAAACAGCGTAATCACGCTGAATATCGATCAACTCTGCACCGTCCACACGATCGCCCCGAGCCATCAGCTCGCCGTCGATCAGCGCCAGGGGAGTCGGGCCGGCGATAATGCCCTGCAGGCTGTGACATTGCTCAAAGGGGGGCGCCGGCGCAACCGGCGGCCTGGACGGATCCTCAAGCGCCGGCGGCGCCGCCGCCAAGGCCGTGTCGATGACCCGGCCGAAACTCGCCGGCAAACTGAACGGATCGCGCTCGGGATGCACCCCCGATTCCGGGACCGACTCCGGCGCCGATCCGCTCAGGGCGGCGATCAGCGGTGCCAGCTCGGCCGCCTTTAGTTGGATCGGTTCCAGCGCCGCCGAATCGGAGGCCCCCGTCTTCGCCTGAGCCACACTGGGGCGGCCAACGCTGAAGAGCGCGTCAACCAGCCAGCCCACAGCCACGATGGCCAACACCCCGAAGAGCACTTTGCGTTTGCGTGTGAGGGCGTTCACGATCGTCCCCCCGCGGCGCTGGCGTGACTTTCAGGAAGCATATGCAGCCGTAGCGAGATTGACACGTCGCAGAGACCGTCGTCACTGATTTCGTCGCGTGTCAGCGAGAATGCCTGGACCGCGTGATAAGGGTGCTCCGCGCCAAGCGTGTCCAGGAATGTGATCAATCCGTCAAGATGGCCGGTTGCCTCAATCTGAAAGTCGCTGGTCAGATACTCGCCGGTCGGCCGCGTGGGCTGCGGCAGGATGCTCTTGATATCCAGACCCGCGTCCTTCGCGTGCGAGACGATTCGGCTGCGAATCTCGTTCAGCTGCGTGGCTTCGGGCGCATCGTCCAGACGCTGGTCGACGAGCGTGCGCAACTTCTCTATGTCGGCCACCAGACCATCGAGCTGGGCGCGCGTCGCCGCCACGTGCGTCTGGGCGGCGTTGAGTTTTGCCGCGATCTCGCTGCCACGGCGCGCCTGGTCCTCTTCAGGCCGGATGGCCACGAAATACGCGCCGGCGGCCGCCGCCACCAGCAAGGCCGCGGCTCCCAGGTCGAGCTTGTAGATGCGTAAGCGTCGGCTTCGGATCATTAGTGCCGCCCCTCCTGCGAGCCACACAGCAGTTCGAACGCCAGCAGTTCGCCGCCGCGGTACGTTTCCGTGACGGCACGCACCAGGTCCACACGGTGCCATTCGGGAACGCGCTGGATGCCCTCGATGAGTTGCTCCAGTTCACCGTGTTCAACGGCATAGCCGGTCACGTGCAGCGTCATGCCACCAGGGGCCGCGGAGTCCGGGGTCGGCCGTCCGCGCGCGTTGCCGGCTGAGCCGCCGGCCGACGTTTGTAGGCTCTCAAGCAAGACGTTGGCCGGCGTGATCACCGCCAATGTTCGAAGTTGATCGGGCACCGGGTGGTCGAACTGAAGGCCGATGAGCGCCGCAGCCTTGGCAACAGTTGCGTCACTCTCGGCCTGAATCTGAACGACGCGGCGGTCCAGGTCGCTCTGTGTGGCTTGCACACGGGCGAGTCGATCTTCGAGAGTGCGTACCGCCTGCCGCGTCATCCAGTAGTGCGCGTAGCAGCCGACCGCGAGAACGCCGACCGCGGAAATAACGGTAATCCAGCCCTTGAGACGCGCGCGGCGGTGCTGGGCTTCGAGGCAATCGTTCGGGACCAGGTTGACCGGGTGCATCAGTTGGCCTCCAGATCCAGAATCGCGGCCCCGATGGCCGCGGCCGCCTCGGCGCGCACATCGGTATCGTTTGGTGCCACGCGAATGCTCACGGTATCCAGGCCAAGCTGTAGCGCGAGGTAATCCGCGAGACCGCCGAGTTGCGAGCCGCCACCAGCCAGGTAAATCTGGCCGGCGACGCGGTCGGGATAGCTCTCGAGGGCGTAAGAGATGCACATGTTGATTTCGCGCACCAAGTTGTCGAGCGATTCGCGCAAGAGCCCGAAGACGACGGTTGACACTTCGCCGGGATCAACCGACATGTCATCGCTCACCGCAGGATGCGCGCCCCGCCCACACGCCGCGATGGCGGTGCTGCGCTTCAGCTCCTCCGCCTCGCCGTAAGGAACGTCGAAGCCCTGCTTGAGACGCCGGGTCCAGTCGTCCGAGGCGATCGGCGTCGTGCGGATGTAGATCGGCGTGTCGCCCATCAGCACGGTGATCGCGGCACGGCGCAAGCCGATATCGACGATCGCCCAGATTTCCTCCGGGCCGATCTTCCGCTGCCAGAGCACGGCGCGGGCCAGGGCCCGCGGCGAAACATCCAGGTGTCGCAGGTCGAAGTGATGCTCGGCGAACTCGCGGACCCAGGTGCGAGCGCGCTCCGTCGGCAGCGCGACCGCCATGACATTGAGCCCTTCGCGGTGTCCCGTAGGCAACGGCCAATAGCGCACCTCAAGGTCGCCGGCCTCTGTCCGTGTCTCACGGGCAATCTCCCACGCCAGCGCATCCCTGATCTGATTCGGCGGGCATCCTAATACACTCTGCGGAACGCGCAGCGCGTGGAAGTATGCGTCGGGCGGCGACAGGATCAGGCCGACCCGGTTACCGGTGAAGCGGCCCTGCATCACAAGCGACACCAAGCGGCCCACGTCCGCGGAGCACTCCGTGTCTTCGCCGCGCTCTTCCCGCGGGTGCAGGTCGATTTGCAGGGAATCACTGATGGTGATCTGCGCGCCGCGTCCTTTCACCTGGCAGAGGCGGATGCCGGCCGCGCCCACGTCAAACATGATCGCGGAATGTCTTGGCATCAGGCGTGAGACCATTTGTTGGCTTGCTCCCATATGGTGCGCGAGACCTATCCAGCCGCCGATGCGATATCAAACAGCGGCAGAAACAGCGACATTGCCACAAGTCCGACCACAACGCCCATGACAGCCAGCAGCAACGGCTCAAACGTCTTCATCACGCTGGCGACCATCTGTGTATTCTCGTCGTCGATCCAGCCGGACGTGAAATCAACGGCCTCGGTCAGTCTGCCATTGTCCTCGCCCGTCGCGATCGCCGACGCCACCACGGGTTCGACGAACGATTTGCCGGTCAGCGCGTGCCCTATGCGTCCACCCGCGGACACGGATTCTTCCAGGTCGGTCACCAGTGTCACAAAGACGATGTTCGTCGCCGCTCGGCGGGATTGCGCGATGGCCTCCAAAAGCGGCACGTTGCAGCGCAGCATCGCGGCCCAGACGCGCAGAATGCGGGCCAACTGCAGACGCGCGAGCAGCGGGCCAAACAGCGGGAGGCGCAGCAACCACGGGTCCAGCGCCTCGCGAACGGCACGCACACGAATCGCGACAATGGTCGACGCGATCAGCACGACCACGCCAGCGAGCATGAAAGGCCAGTAGTCCCGGGCCATATCCGAAAGCGCGAACATGACTTCCGTGCTGGCGGGCAGCTTGGTCTTGAGGTTCTCGAACAGCGAGCGAAACCGCGGCACGATGAAGCAGACCATCAGCGCCACCACGCCCACGCACATCAGCGTCAGTAGACACGGATAGAGCAGCGCGCCGATGATCGCCTTGCGCATCTGGGACTGTCGCAGGGTCAGTGTGGCCAGGCGATCGAAGACCTGCGGCAGCGAAGCCGTGGCCTCACCCGCGCCGACCATGCTGCAAAAGACGGGTTTGAAGATGTCGGGGCGCGCCTGCATGCCGTCCACCAGCGAGCCGCCGTTCTCCACGTGCTCGCGCAGATCACGAATCAGACGACGGAAGCCGGGACGGTTGGCTTGGTTCTCGATGGCTTCGAGCGCTGGAACGATCGCGGCGCCGGCCTCCAGCAACATCTTCATCTGGCGCGCGAACAACAGCAGATCGCTGCCCTTGGTCTTGCCCTGTGTCACCGCCGCCGTCTTGCCGCGCGAGAGAGGCGCATCCTTGGCCCCGCTGACGCGCATGACCATCAGTCCCTGGGAACGCAATTCCTCGGCGGCATCGCGCGGGGACTCGGCATCGATCACGTCAGTGACCATTGCGCCGCCACCGGTCATTGCCTGGTATTGGAACTGCATGGTCGGACCTCGCTAGCTGACAGGCGTCAGGGTCTTGCCGCGCACCTCGGCGCGGGTTCTGTTTTCGGCCTCGGCGTGCGTGACGCGCAGAACCTCTTCCAACGTGGAGCGGCCGTCTTCGACAAGTTGGAGACCCTCCTCTCGCAGCGGTCGCCAACCGTGTTCGCGGATCACACGTATGAGCTCCGACTCGTCCTCCAGGTTGTGGATGTACGGGCGTACGGCGTCGGTCACTTCGAGAATCTCGTAGATGCCGGTGCGGCCGCGGTAACCGCTGTCGTGGCACTGTTTGCAGCCCTCGCCCTTGTAGCAAACGCGGTCGCGGTGTTCGAGCCAACCGGCGTCGCGCAGGGCCGCCTCGGACGGATAGTAGGACGTGCGGCAGTGCGGGCAGATCGTGCGTGCCAGGCGCTGCGCGATCACGCCATTGAACGCCGACGCCAGCAGATACGTTTCGATGCCCATGTCGGCCAGACGCACGAAGGTCCCCGGCGCGTTGTTCGTGTGCAAAGTGGACAGGACGAGGTGGCCGGTCAGGGCGGCCTGCGTAGCAACACGGGCCGTGGGCTCGTCGCGAATCTCACCGACCATGATGACGTCGGGGTCCTGTCTTAGAATGGAACGCAGGGCCCGAGCGAAGGACAGGCCGATGGTCTCGTTCGTCTGAATCTGGTTGATCTGATCAAGCTGGTACTCGACCGGATCCTCGATGGTCACAATGTTCTTCTCGGGGGTCGCCAGCAGGTCCAGAACCGAATACAGCGTCGTGGTCTTGCCGCTGCCCGTCGGGCCGGTCACCAGAATGATGCCGTGCGGTCTGGAGAAGATGCGGCGGAAAACCTCAGTCTGGTCACTGCTGAGCCCCAGCTTTTCGAGCGAGACGTTCAGGCTGCTCTTGTCGAGAATGCGAATGACGATCTTCTCACCGATCAGCGTAGGCATCGACGAGACGCGCAGGTCTACCTCGGTGCCTTCGGCCACCACGTGGGCGCGGCCTTCCTGTGGCAGGCGGCGTTCGGCAATGTCCATCTTGCCGATGACCTTGATGCGCGAGACGATCGCGCCGTGCATCCCAGAAGGAGCCGTCATCAGCTCGCGCAACCGGCCGTCGATGCGGTAGCGGATGATCGTCGCCTTCTTGGCGGGCTCGACATGAATGTCGCTAGCCTTGTCGCGGATGGCCGTCAGGAC
>JAFGRR010000422.1 GCA_016935035.1 Phycisphaerae bacterium
CGGCGTGCAGCTATTCTTCTTCGGCGTCCTGGGCGAGTACATTGGCGCGATTCACGCCCAGGTGCGCAAGCGACCCATGGTCGTGGAACGTGAGCGAGTGAATTTCGAGTAAGCCCGCGCGGCCCGGATGGTCTCCATATGTTGATTACGGAAAACGTTGTGCAGCATTCTTCGGCGTCACCGGTGCCGTTTCGGTCGCTGCTGAATCCGGTGCGAATGCTGAGGAACCTGTGGGCGCACCACGAACTGACGCTTCAGCTTGCGAAGCGTGAGTTCTTGAGCCGCTACAAGAACGCGAACCTGGGTGTCCTGTGGTCGATCCTGACGCCGGTTGTCATGCTGGCCATTTTCACATTCGTTTTCTCTGTCGTATTCAAGGCACGCTGGGGTGACGGCGTCGGCGAAGCGAACCACTTCGAGTTCGCGCTCTACCTCTTCTGCGGGCTGCTGCTATACAACTTCTTTTCGGAGACGATCTCTCGCGCGCCGAACCTGGTGCTGGCGAACCCGAACTATGTGACGAAGATCGTTTTCCCGCTGGAGGTTCTCGCGATCTCGGTATTGCTGGCGAGTTTGCTGGTGATGCTGATAGGCTACATAGCCTGGCTCGGCTTCTTCTTACTGGTACGGCAGAGTCTGCCGCCCGTCACGATTCTGCTGATGCCGGTCGTGATGTTGCCGGTCTGCCTGATGACAGCGGGACTGTCGTGGTTCTGCGCGGCGGTGGGCGTGTTCGTGCGTGATATCAGCCACGCCGTTTTGCTGATCTTGCAGGCATTGTTCTATTTGTCGCCAGTGATTTACCGCGTGGAGATGGTTGATCCACCGTTCCGGTACGGGCTGTACGCCAACCCGCTGACCTACGTGCTCGAATGGACACGCGGCACGATGATCGATGCCCGGCCGGTGAACTGGTTGATATGGGCGGCGCTCACGGCCGGTTCGTTCGTCGTGGCTCTGGTCGGCTACGCCTTCTTCATGAAGAGCAAGCGGGCTTTCGGGGATGTCGTGTAGACGATGTGCGGCCCGCCGCGGGGCTATTTGTATTGCTAGAAAGACCGGATGACTGATTCACCTCAAGACAACCAGGTAGTAATCTCCGTCGCCAACATCGGAAAGTGCTACCAGATATACGATCGCCCGCAGGACCGTCTCAAACAGGCCTTCTTCCGCTGGCGCAAGCAGTTCTACCGCGAGTTCTGGGCCCTGCGCAACGTGTCCTTCGAGGTCAGGCGCGGCGAGGCCATCGGCATTGTCGGCCGCAACGGCTGTGGCAAGAGCACGCTGCTCCAGATCATCGCCGGTACTCTGCGGCCGACCGAAGGCGACGTCATGGTTCGCGGGCGCGTGTCGGCGTTGCTCGAACTGGGCACCGGCTTCAATCCCGAATTCACCGGCCGTGAGAACGTCGAGGTCCAAGCGGCGCTGCTCGGGCTTTCCGGCCGGGAGCTTGAGCAGCGCTATGAGAGAATCGCCGCGTTCGCCGACATAGGCGACTTCCTCAATCAGCCGGTGAAGACCTACAGCTCCGGCATGACCGTGCGCCTGGCCTTCGCCGTCGCCGCCCATGTTGACGCCGACATTCTCATCGTGGACGAGGCCCTGGCGGTCGGCGACGAGGGCTTTCAGCGCAAGTGCTACGGCTGGCTGGAACGCTTTCAGGAGGGCGGCGGCACGCTGCTGTTTGTCACGCACGGCACACAGACCGTCGTCAATCTCTGCGACCGCGCGTTGCTGCTCGACGCCGGCACGGTCCTCGCCCACGGCGCGGCCAAGCCCGTGACAGACGTCTATCAGAAGATGCTCTACGGCTCGCCCAAGCAGCAGCAAGCACTGCGCGCGCATCTCGCCAAATTCCACGGCTTGGCCGACCCGCTCTTCGCCAGCGAGGATGAAGCCAAAACGCGCGTCAGCGACGAGCCCGAGCCTGAACCCGTCACGCACGATCCAACCGCCATCGTCGCGTATCTCGACCCGGAACTCTCGCATCCGCCCGAAACAACCTACGGCGTCGGCGGCGCCGAGATTACCGAGATCGGCACGTTCGACGAAGCCGGCAAACCCGCCAACGTCCTCGTCTCCGGTAAGCCGTGCGAATTGCGCTACGCGGTCAGGTTCGATCAGCCGGCCCGCGGCGTGCGTTTCGGCATGATGCTGAAGACGGTCAACGGCATCGACGTGGTGGGTGTCTCAAGTGTGCACCTCGGCTGGCGGCTGGAGGAGGCCAAGGCTGGCAGCACCGCCAATGTCGTGGTTAAGCTGGTTCTGAATGTGCCCGCCGGAGTATACTTCCTTAACACCGGCGTTTCCGCGATGAGCGACGCGGGCGAGGTGTACCTGCATCGTCGCGTTGACGTGGCGGCGGTTCGTGTGGTCGCCTGTGACGAACGCGACATTACGGGGCTGGCGTTTGCCGATCCGCGAATGACCTGCTCCTTAGCGGGGGCCGGAGCGAAGTCGGGTGTCTAAACGCGTGGTACTGCTTGGCATCGATGGCCTGGATTGGCGAGAGGTGCGCGCGGGAATTGACGCGGGGCGGCTGCCAGTGCTAGCGAGCCTGCTGTCGGAATCGGCGTGGGCCGAGGTACCGGTCCGACCGTGTGTGCCGGGTCTCGGCGGCGCCGAAGACGGCATGAACTCGCCGACTCTCTGGACCACCATCGCCACCGGACAGCACTACTTTCAGCACGGCGTATACGATTTCTGCAACCTGCTCGACGGTGCTTCTCCGCCGCCGATGTTTGAGAGCCGCCACGTGCGCTCGCCCCGCATCTGGGACGTGCTGGGCACGGCCGGCAAACGCAGCATCGTCATCGGGTACTACGTGACCCACCCGGCGTACGAAATCAACGGCGTCATGATCAGCGACCTGTTCGGCGAGGTCACCAGCGACCTCGTCACATGGCCGCGCGACCGGCGCGACGCGTTCGCCCGGCTGCTCGGGGCGGCCGGGGGCTACGACGAGTACATGCGGACCACCGGCCTGCTCGGAACAGAGCTCGCCGTGCGCGAAACACGCGAGAGCCACGCCACGGGCGAAGCGCTCGGCGCCACCGTGCGCGACGTGCTGCGGCGTTTCACCGACCTGACGGGCGACGACGTCGAGCGGTTGCTTGGCAACGAGGCGGATTGGCGGCAGCGCAAACTGCTCGAATTCCGGCTCGTCTATCCCTACGTGCGCGACAGTCGCCTGCACCAACTGTTACTCTCCCAGATCGACGCCACAGACTGGGACTTCGCGACCGTGTACTATCGCATCATCGACTTCGTCGGCCACGGTTTCTGGACACGGGACCTCAAGCTGCCGGACGAGCAGTTGCGTGCCTATGGGGGCGTTGTCGATCGGGTCTACGCTTGGATCGATCAGTGCATCGGTCAAGTGCGGGAGAAGCTGGACGACGACGATGTGCTGGTCATCGTGTCGGATCACGGGTTTGGACCAAACCAGAGCCTGGGCGACGTTGACAACTGGGAGCACGTTGGCGACGTCAGCTATGGCCATCATGCCGAGCCGGCGCTGTTGATGGTTCACGGCGGCGCGCTACAGGGACAGATCACGGATGCCAGTCTGCTCGATGTTGCGCCGTCGCTCCTCGACTACTTTGGCATTGCCCAGGCCGAGACACTTGATGGCGGGGTCATCCCGGGCTTACTGAACGCCGATGCGCCGCGCGATCTGCCGCGTGTGCCGGCGTATGCGTATACGCCACCGTCGGAAGATGGCGCCCTCAGCGCGGACGAGCAACAACAGGTGGTGGCGCGCCTGGCAGCCCTGGGGTATCTCGATGACTGAGACGAACCGCGACCTGGAACTGACATTCGGATCGGCACATCGTATAGGCCGGGACACCTCGGCGTACCAGGCAGATCGACTCGAGCGGCTCTGTCGGTTCAGTCTGCGGCTGCTTGACGCCAATCGGCGTCACCTGCGCGAGGAGCAGCGCCGCGGTCGCGAGGTCTGGGCAGGCAAGCAATGGCTCGAACAAGAGCGCGAAAAATGTGAGCAGACAGTCAAGAACATGCGCGACTGGACGCGCGAGCTCGAGGACGCCCGAGTATGGCATAGCGCCGAGTGCCAGCGACTGACAAAACTCGTCGAGGAGTTGCAGGCCACTGTCGATCGACAGGCCCGGCGCATCGCCGAACTGGAGCAAGGGGGTCGCCAGGAGCCACGCGACTGACACGGTGTAACACCGGGCTGACCTGGAGGCATCGCACGGGCTGGAAACGTTGGCGCGCGCTGATATGATGCTCGCTCGCCGCCCATCTTGTGTAGCACTGCCGTCAAGCAGTGTTCTGTTTGGCTGGTTTCGATCGTGACGACACTGCTCAAGTGCGGCAGCAGCCGGGCCCTGGAACCAGAGTGGAGCCATGCATGTTTGAGGATCTGCGAGACAGCTACATCGCCCGCGTTGTGAAGGGCCGCTCGTTCGCCGACGTCGGCGGCCTGTGGGGTACGACGAGCGAGAAGGTCTCCGTCGCGCACACGCAAGGGGCGGCGGCAGTCACGATGATAGACATGCAAGCCGCGGGCAACGAATGGTGGCAACGCTTTGATGACCGGCTGCGCGAGCTGAACGTGCCGCCGTGCAATTGCATCGCAGCCGAGATCAGCGAGGTCTCCGACGTGACGTTCGACGTCGTGCACTGCTCCGGCGTGCTCTATCACCACCCAAATCCGCTGGCTGTCCTGCTTGATCTGCGGCGCATGACGTGCGAATACCTCGTGCTGACCTCGGCGATTACACAGGAAGTGATTGCCAACGAAGCGGGTGAATACCGCCTGCCGTCCAGCGGCGTGATGTTCGTGCCGGCGCTTTCCGAGGCCGAGCGCGCCGTCGTGGCCCGCTACTGGAAGAGTATGGGGGCCGAGGCGTACGGGATTACGATCGACGTGAAGTACCGCCCGGACGAGTTCGCGCCATGGTGGTGGTTGCCGACGGCGACGGCGTTGCGGAGTATGTGCGAGACGTGCGGCTTCGCGGTCGAGGACGCCGATCACACGTGGAATCGAAATGCCTACACGCTGTTGCTGCGCGTGGCCAGCTGACCGCATCGTACCGACCGGTAGGGAGACCGCGGCCCGATGATCGATCCAAAAGCCCCTAATTACGCCAACACCCCAGCCTCCGATCAGCGTCCATCCTTTGGCTATGCTCTGGCCGACCCGGCGCGGCCGCCGCTGGTCAGCATTGTCACGCCCACATTCAACACCGGCGAGCTGTTTCGCGAGACCGTCCGGACAGTTTTGCGGCAGAGCTTCCAGCAGTGGGAGTGGTTGCTAGTTGATGATGCGTCGGACGATCCGAGTGGACCGGAACTGTTGCGCGAGTGTGCAGCAGGCGACCAGAGAATCCGCATCATCACCCACAAACAGAATGATGGACCGGGGGCGGCGCGCAACACGGGCTTCGCGCAGGCTCGCGCCGAGTATGTCCTGATCATTGACGACGATGACCTGCTCGAGCCGACCGCCATCGAGTATCTATACTGGTACCTCGAATCACACCCGCACCACGCCTTTGCCAGCACCTGGGAAGTCGGTTTCGGTGCCAAGGAGTACCTGTGGAACCTCGGCTTCGAGCGGGGCGACAAGGTCCTTGAGTCGAATATTACGGGCGGTCGAGCGATGATTCGCCGCGCCGCGCACCAGGCCGCGGGCGGATATGACGCCACGATCCGCGGCGGCATGGAGGACTGGGACTTCTGGCTGCGCCTTGCCGACCAGGGCCTCTGGGGCGGCACAATCCCCCAATACCTCAACTGGTATCGCACGCGCGACAGCCACGACGACCGTTGGGTAGACCTCGACGGCGCCGAGCGGCAGCGGGCTTTCCGCGAACGACTGCGCCAGCGGTTTCCACGCCTCTATGGCGGTGACTTTCCGTCTGTCGAGCGACTTCCGGAAGCCTCGTTTGAACCGCTGCGGCGCGACATTCCGCCCGCGAATATCCTCACCAAGCGGCGCCGGCGAGTGCTCCTCATCCTGCCTTGGATGACCCTGGGCGGTGCGGATAAGTTCAACCTGGATCTCGTCGAGCAACTGGCCCAGCGCGACTGGGACGTCACGATCGTCGCCACCACGCCGGGCGACAACGGTTGGATGCCCGAATTCGCCAAACACACCAGCGACATCTTCATTCTCGGCGATTTCCTGCCAGTACACGACTATCCGGCCTTCCTGCGCTACCTGATACGCTCACGCCGCCACGATGCCGTGATAGTCACCGGCAGCGAATTCGGCTACCTGATTCTGCCGTACCTGCGCCAGCACTGTTCGGAGCCGGCCTACGTCGACTACTGCCACATCGAGGAGGAAGATTGGAAGAGCGGCGGGCACCCACGCCACGCCGTCGCTTACCAGCACCTGCTCGATTTCAACGGCGTCACGTCCGAGCACTTGAAGCAATGGATGGTGAATCGCGGCGCGGCGGCGGAGAAGATCGAGGTCGTCTACATCAACGTCGATTCCGAGCGCTGGAAGCCTGACGCGAATTCTCGACGCCACATACGTGATCAGTATGATGTCGCCGCCGACACGCCGCTGATCCTGTACGCCGGTCGGCTATGCGAACAGAAGCAGCCGCGTGTCTTCGCGCGGGTGATGAATGCTCTGGTCGAGCGCGGCTTGTCGTTTCGGACACTGATCGCCGGCGACGGCGAGGACGGCGAGTGGCTCGAAAGATACCTCAAGGACCACAAGCTCGAACCTCACGTGACGATGCTCGGCGCCTTGCCCAGCGAGGGTGTGCGCGAACTCATGGCGGGCAGCGACATCTTCTTCCTGCCGTCGCGCTGGGAGGGGGTCGCGCTCTCGCTCTTCGAGGCGCTCTCGATGGGGCTCGCGGTGGTGGGGGCTGACGTGGGTGGGCAGCGCGAGTTGGTAACGCCCGACTGCGGGATTCTGCTGCCGCGTGCCGACGCCGACGTCGAGATCAACGCTTACGCCGACGTGCTGGAGCAGCTCATTCGCGACCCAGAGCGGCGTTCGCGCATGGGGGCGGCCGGCCGCGCGCGGATTGTGACGAACTTCGAGCTGAGCGCGATGGGCACCCGGATGCACGACTTGTTGTGCCGCGCGATCGAAGCCGAACGTCCCACCGCCATTGCTGACGCGTTACGCGTGGACGAGTGGGGTCAACTCGCCGTCGAATACACGCGCGCCAGCGAACTGCTCGATCAGGTGTGGCGCAATAGTCAGGCGTTGAAACGCGATCTGGAAGCGGCAAAGGAGCAGGTGGACGAGCTGGAAGAGGCCCGCGACTACTTCAAGCAGGCCTGCGAATACCAGAACGCCGTGGTCGCGAACCTCACGGAAGCCCGCGAGTACTTCCTCGATGCCATGAGCGGCCAGAGAGCAACGATCGAGAAGCTTGAGGATGCCAAGACCTACTTCCAGAAGACGATCGCCGACATCGAACAGCAGCGCGACGCACTACAGGCCACCAACCAGGAGCTGCGCGAGTGGACGCGGACGCTGCACGGACGCATCGACGCGCTCGATGCACAACTCGTGGCCCAAGCGACGGAACTCGCCGACCGGGCCGCCCGCGTGAACGAACTGGTTACCTATTTGGAGCGCCTGCGCGCGCAGTGGTGGTGGCGTGCGGGGCGGCGCGTCGCGCAACTGGTCGGGGTCGGCAAAGAGCTGGGGCCGCCGCCGATCTAGTCCCGATCCCCGACGGTCACCACTGCACGGCCCTGACCCCTCGACGTCCAGCGAGTGTCGATGTGTCTTTACGCTCGCGTGCGTGCTGCTACTTGCCGGCAAGCGGCATGTCTCCCAGTTGACGCAACGCACGTCTGCCGCGGCCGATGCCGCGGAAATGCCTTTGCTTTCGCCACCGGGCGGGATATCCTGAGTTGAAGGATGGGAGACTCGGAGCGATGGATTACCCGCTCGCAGTGACGGCGCGCCCAGGGCTCGACAGATGCGGCGCCGACCGAACGTGACCGGGGGCCATGTTCCCGATTTTGGAGCAGAAAACCGGCCGGCGCCGATCGGCGTGAGGGCGACCGG
Organism: Phycisphaerae bacterium; assembly: GCA_016935035.1. Classification (GTDB taxonomy): domain Bacteria; phylum Planctomycetota; class Phycisphaerae; order UBA1845; family Fen-1342; genus JAFGRR01. The sequence goes on from JAFGRR010000422.1 coordinate 8,021, forward strand.
ACAAGCCAGTCCGCGCTTCGTCATCGCTCGTCGCGTCACGTCGACACCAGGGCACAGACGCAGAGAACCACCGGAGGATACCAAATGCTACGACTCACTAACCTCGGATGTCTGATAACAGCCGTCGCGGTTTTGGGACTATGCGGGCTGTCGGCGTCGGCCGCCGGCCTGGACCCGCCCGTGCCTAACGCGATTTCATGGCAAGGGGGCGAGTCGACGCTCGCGCCGCAGGACGCGACGGAAGTCGCCGCCGCTCTCAAGGCCATATCAGCTTCCGGCGAGCGGCATGCCCTCGTGCAGTTTGATCGCCCGATAACCATGGCCGAACGTCAGAAGCTGGCCGATGGCGGCGTCCGGCTGCTGAACTACCTCGGCAGCAACGCGTTCTTCGCCTCTCTTGCTCCACAGGGCGTCGATGGTACGACCCTGTCGTCCGCCACGCCGCTGCATGCCGTCCAGCCGATTCTCGCGGTGGACAAGCTGGAGCCGAGCCTGGCCCGCGGCGAGATCATGCCTTGGGCTGTCGTCAGCAGCGAGAAAGAGGCCAAAGAGTCCGATGTTCCGCGCGTGGCTGCGTACATCGTATTTCACGCGGATGTGAACCTGGAAGACGAAGGCGTACCGCTGGTGACTCTGTATGGCGCCGCAGTCCGCTCACTGCTTAGGAGTGTCAACGGTGCCGTGATCGAACTGCCCCAGGACGCCATCGAGAGCCTGGCCGCCGCCGATGAGGTCATGTGGATCGAGCCGCCGCTGCCCAAGTTCTCCGAGCTCAACAACAGCAACCGCGTGCGCACCGAGGCCGATACCGCCCAGGCGGCGCCGTACGGCCTCGACGGCAGCGGCGTAACCGTCCTCGTCTACGACGGCGGCGAAGCCCTGGCCTCGCATGGTGATTTCGGCGGTCGCCTGACTGTCCGTGACTCTTCCGGCGTGTCCGACCACTCAACCCACGTCGCCGGCACTATCGGCGGCGACGGTAGCGGCAGCGGCGGCTTGTACCGCGGCATGGCCCCAGGCGTCATCATCGAGTCATACGGGTTTGAGCAAGCCGGTGGTCTGACAGAGGGTTTCCTCTACAGCGACCCCGGCGACCTCGAGGTCGATTACACCCAGGCTATCAACTTCTACGGTGCCGACATCTCCAATAACTCCATCGGCACCAACACCGCGCCAAACGGCTTCCCATGCGATTGGGAAGGCAACTACGGCGTGACCTCGGCTCTCATCGACAACATCGTCCGCGGCAGCGTCAGC
>JAFGRR010000423.1 GCA_016935035.1 Phycisphaerae bacterium
CGAAAAGGCCGAGGGCGAAACGACGGCTGAGGTAACGCTCTACGCCGCCACCGATGGCTCCGAGCCGCTGCGAGTGACCATCGCTTGGACCGACCCGGCGGCCACTGTGCCCGACGCCGCCCTGAATGCTCGGACCAAGATGCTCGTCAACGATCTTGACCTGCGCGTCACCTCGATCTCCGATCCCAACGACGTGTATCTGCCGTGGATTCTGGACGTCGCCAGCCCGACGCTGGCCGCGACGACCGGCGACAACATTACCGACAACGTCGAACAGGTCCTGCTGGCCGCGCCCGGTCAGGATGCCTACAAGATCACGATCACGCACAAGGACACTCTGCAGAACGACAAGCAGGATTTCTCGTTGATCATCACCGGCGCCCTTGCCATCGGCGACTCGCTGGCGCCGCTCGCCAGTCCGCAGGTCGCCACAGTCTACGAAGGTAGCACACTCGACATCGCCGTACGTCTGGTGGCGCCGCCCGCCGCGGATGACTACGTGCTGACCGTGGGTCACATCGGCGGCGACAACGGCATTTCCATCCAGTCCCCCGCGTCCGGCACACTCACGTTTTCACCGACGACCTGGGCGACGCCGCAGTACATTCGTCTGGCGGCAGCAACCGACACGAACGTGTGCGACGAGACCACGACCATCCGCATCACGCCGCCCGTCGCCAGCGGGCTGCCATCAACGGACATTACGGCCATCGCGGCGGACACTGACGTTGATCTGATCGTCACCGGCCTGTCGCTGTCGCTTGACGAGGGCGAGAGCGGCAGTATCCAGGTATCGCTTTCCGGCGAGCCGTGCGGAACGACGCTGGCCAAGGTGGTCAAGACCAGCGGGCCGACGAACATCGACCTCAGCACCGCCGGCACGCTGACTTTCTCCGCGGCCAACTGGGACGTGCCGCAGACAATCACGGTTACCGCCAATCAGGACGACACCGACTTCACCGATGGCCATGCCACGTTCGATATCATCCTCGACACGGCCGCCAAGGTCACCAAGACCCTGAACGTCTTCGACACGGATGACGACGAACTCCAGGTCGTCACCAACGTCGAAAACATCACCGTACCGGAAGGCGGCGAGGTCTCGGTCAACGTCTCGCTGAGCGCCAGCCCGCCGACGCCCGTCGAAATCCGAATCCAGAAGCAATCGGGCGACACTGATCTGACCATCGTGTCGGGAGTCGCGTTGTCCTTTGACTCCTCGAACTACTGGCAAGGCCAGCCGGTCGTCTTTGCGGCGGCGGACGATGCCGACCGTCTCGATGGGACCGCCATCTTCCGCGCCAGCTTCGTCGGCTCGAGCAGCGACTACCAGGATCTGACAGTGACAGAGGAGGACGATGACAAGCTCCAGTTCGTGCTCGACCCGCTGACCCTCGATGTTCCCGAATGGGAATCGGCGCAGTTCGGCATCAAGCTCAACGGTGCCTGTGACAGCGACGTCCCCGTGACGGTGACGTGGCTTTCGGGCGACCGCGACATAACGCTCGTAGGCCCCACGCTGCTTACCTTCACGAATGCGAATTGGGACACGCTGCAATACGTGACGGTCTCGACTGCTGGTGACCCGGACGAACTCGAGAACACCGCGCAGATTCAGATCAGCGCCGACGATATCCCGACCGCGACCATCGTCGTCTCGGAGAAGGAACGTGTCTCATACACCCGTCCCTCCAGCCCCACGACGCCTTCGCCCAGCAATCTGGTCACGGGGGTTCCATTGAACGTCACGCTGCGCTGGGTCGGTTCACCGATCGCGCAGGAATACTACGTGTACCTCGCGACATCCATGGTACCGAGCAACAGCGACCTGTTCGGAACCACTTCGACCAACCAGATGAGCGTCACCGGCTTGCAGCCGGGAACCAAGTACAGTTGGCGGGTCGTGGCCAAGAACACGCGCGGCGTCAGCGCGAGCCCTACCTGGACGTTCACCACTACCGCCTCCACGAGCAGCGGCGACACCACCGATCCGAACAGCGCCGTTACGGATCCGAATGACACGGTCACCGATCCAAACGACACGGTCACCGATCCAAACGATAGCACCTCCGGTAACGACCCCAACGAGTCGGACGACACCGGCACGCCGGTCGCGCCCGTGCCGTGCGGACTCCCGCTGTTCACAGCGATGTTGGTGGGCCTGGCGGGCAGGGCAGTGTGGCGCCGCCGCGCATGACGTGTTTTGAGTGATCCCGCGCACGACGCGCGACGGAATAATAGCGGCCGCGGCCTCGAATCCGGTGACGGATTCGAGGCCGCGGTCGTCTTCATGTGGGTGTGCCACCTGTGCGTGGTGGCTCCACGCTCCGATCGGCGGCATCTATCAGCAACACCGGAATGCCGTCCTTGATCGGATACCGCAAAGCGCACGACGCATCGGTGCATATCAACCGGGCCGCGTCATCCGCCTTGCTCAGCTCCAGCGGCGACCGGCACTTTGGGCAAACCAGTATCTTCAGGAATTCAGCGTCCACTCGTTCTGCTCCTATCGGGGAGACCACGCTGCGTCACCTGCCGGCCGCGGCGCCGCCTTCGCCTTCGATCACCGCCGGCAGCAGCACATGTGCGTCGGTGCCCTCGCCGACACGGCTTTCGAGCCAGATATGACCATCGTGCGCCGTTATGATGCGATGCGCGCGCGGCAATCCCAGGCCGCGGCCCCGACCTGCCGAACGGTGCGAGAAAAACGGCTCAAATGCGCTCCCTTGCACCGCCGCCGTCATGCCGCGCCCGGTGTCACGCACGACTATCTCGATCAGCCCCGGCGTTACGCCGCGCTGCGCCCGCACCGTGATCAACCCCAGGTCGGCCTGGCTGGCATCGATTGCGTTGCGGATCAACTCATCGAGCGCCACCTCGACCAGCCCGCGATCGACCACGAGCATCGGCAGATCCTCCTCGATCTCCAGCGTCAGACGCGATGCCGGCAATCCCCCCTCCTTCAGCCAGCTCTCGCGCGTGCCGTGTAACAACTCGGCCGGAGAGACTCTCTCGGTGTGCAGCGCGCGCGGTTGCGCGAACTCCATCAACTCACGCACGATGTCGCTGCACTCGTGCGCCTTGTCGATGATCAGACGCAGCGAATGGCCGGCGGCGTTGTCCTCGATGCTGTCTTGCAGCATCTGGGCGCGGCCGGAGATGACCGCCAACGGGCTATTAAGCTCATGGCCGGCGCCAGCGGCAAAATCCGCGATCGACGCCAGTGTCCGCGATCGCAGCGCGTCCGACTGCGTCCGCTGCATGCGTCGGTTGTTCTCCGCCAACTCTTCCGCCAGGCGCATGGCCGCCGCCTGCGCGTTCGTACGACCGATCGCCGTCCCAAGGCACGTCAACAGCGCGCCAAGCTCGTCGGACTGCCGGGCCAGGCGGACCTGTTCATCCTCGGCCGACACGAGCAGAATGCCGCCCACGACGCGTCCGGCCCACTGGATCGGCAACACCCAGAGATCGCCCTCGGCGAGTCCCGCGCGTGGCGGCGTGACTAGATTGCGCAACGCTCGTGGGGCACGAATGACCATCGTCTGCGTCACCTCGGCCGTTTCGTCGAGCCAATGCGTCAGCTCGCCGTCAATCGCAACTGGATCCCCGCCACAATCGCACCCGCCGGGTCCATGCCAACGCACCTCGGCCAGCGCCCGATGCTCACGTATGCCAAAGGCAGCGACATGTTCACACTCGCAGACTTCCGACGCCGCCGCTGCCACGGCCGCCACCACATCGCCCAACCCCGTCCGCTGCGACAGCTTGCCGAAAAACGCGGCTAGGGCCGAGAGGTAGCGGCCGGCAACGGCACGCTGTCCCGCTGGCGCACCTGCGCTCATTCTGGCGATGTTCATCGCGACTCCCCCTCGCGGCCGGCGCGGCCGCTCCCCTGCATCCTGCCCAGCCGGCGTTTCCAACAGTGCTCCCCCCAACCGAGCATCGTCGCCCGCGACCGAACGGACAACAGCATCCAGCGCGAATTCGTCCACCTCAAGCCGCCGCGCCAGGTCATTGGCTGATGCATAGACCGCGTAGTTACCCGAGACGCCGAACTGTCGGCAACGCGCGATCGTGTCGGCCAGCCGAACCACCGCGATCAGCGGCGATCGGCTGATTCCCTCACGCAACGCATCCGGCGCCAGATGGTGCAGCCAGATCGCCTCCTGAAGCCACTGCGGCAAGGCCCAGGCCTCCGCTATCCGGCGGCCCGCGATCGTATGATCCACGCCCAAGTGGCGCCGCTCTATCTCCGTAATGTCCCCGTGCATCTCGCGCGTCTCCGCCACGATCCGCGCATAGGCCTTCGGATAAACGGTCGCGAGTGCCGGCTTACCCAGATCGTGCAGCAGACCAGCCACACCCGCGGCGCCGATCGGAATATCGGCCCGATCCAGCAACCGTGCGATTGACGCGCTCAAACGCGCCACCGCGAACGAATGCCGCCAGAACTCACCCACGCATATACCGGCTGCGTTGACGCGCTCGCCGAATCCCATGAACTCCATCAGCATGAGCGTTAATGCGAAGTGGCAGACGGTCTCGTTCTCCTCGGGACCGCCGAACTCGAGCAGTCTCTGCGAATTCCCCGCTTCCGGAGCCGGAAAGCGTGCGCGAACGCGCCCGGCCAGCCGCGCGTCCTGATCCAGCACCTCGGCAACCGCGACAGTCTGGGCCTCGCTCGCGGCGGCGGACAGCATCTGCTGAATCAACATCGGCAGCGGCGGAAGCTGATCGAGCGCTGCCAGAACAGTTGCGGCATCTACCAAGGCTGGCAACTCCTGCCAGCCCCCCTGTGGCCCCGAGTCATGCACGGATCATTCCAGTAATCAGGTTTACCAATTGCTCGATGCTGAACGGTTTCTGGAGAAACTCGTCGGCGCCGGCCGCCTTCAGCCGCTCGACATCGGCCGGGTCCACGACACCCGACACCATGATGATGCGCACACCATCCATGGCGTGGTCCGAGCGAATGGTGCGACAAACCGCATCGCCGTTGACGTCCGGCAGCATGTAGTCAAGAACGATGACGTCCGGCGAGAAGTCCTTGGTCTTGACGCCGGCCTCGAAGCCGGTCTGGGCCGTCTGCACATCGAAACGCCCGTAGCGTTCGAGCAGATCAACGAGCATCTCGATCATGGCGGGGTCGTCATCGACGACGAGGACGCGTTTCTTGCCGACTTCGAGTCGATCCAGGGGAATGCTGTTGTCGCGCATGAAACGGATGAGCGCGTCACGCGGGATGCGGCGGAAGCGTGACCCAGGCACTCGGAACCCCCCCAGGCGGCCATTGTCGAAGCAGCGGATCACGGTCTGCTGGCTGATATTGCAGATATCCGCGACCTCGCCGGTCGTGAAGACCGCCTTGCGAAAGAGCGACTTGTCATTTGGCTTGCCGTTGTTCAAAACCCACCTATCGCGCCACCGGTAAAATTACCCAGCTTCCCTATCTTACCAGATTATAACACGGGATGACGCCCGAGTAAAGCGTAGTAGATAAATCCTGTTATCGGGGCTCAAGCTCAGAAATCCCTTTTTGACAGAGTGTTATGTCGTGGTTTGCCAGCGCAAGCATCAGAATAGTGATGTCGGCCGGGTGCACACCGCTCACTCGCGCCGCCTGTCCGATATTAGCTGGGCGCACCGCCGATAACCGCTCGGCTGCCTCCCGACGAAGTTGCGACACTTCTCCGTAGTCGAATGTGGGCGGAATGGGCTGCTCCTCAAGATCACGGAATCGTCCGATAACTCGTGCCTGCCGCTCGATGTAACCCGAATACTTGATCTCGACCAGCGCCCGCGACCACGTGGCGTTCTCCGCGCGGAACGGGCCCAGCTCGGCATACTCGGCCACGAAGCGTTCGCCATCCTCTTCGGGACGCTTAAGCCACGTCGCGATCGACCAACCCGCGTACATCAGCTTGCCCAGCAGCGTCACCAACTCGTGCAGCCGCTGCTGCTGCGTCTCAAACCGCGTCCAGCGTTTGTCATCAACAAGGCCGACTTCGCGGCCGATCGGCGTCAGGCGGGTGTCGGCATTGTCGTAGCGGAGGTGCATGCGATGCTCGGCACGCGACGTAAACATGCGATACGGCTCGGTCACGCCCTGCGTCACCAGGTCGTCGATCATTACGCCGATGTAGCCCTGATCGCGGCCGATCGTTACCGCCGGCTGCTTGGCCAGATGACGCACGGCGTTGATGCCGGCCACGATCCCCTGCCCCGCCGCCTCTTCATACCCGCTGGTGCCGTTGATCTGCCCCGCCAGGAACAGCCCGCGCACGCGCTTCGACATCAGCGTCGCGTCGATCTGCTCGGGCGGGACGAAGTCATACTCGATCGCGTAGCCGTACTGTTCGATGCGGGCGCGTTCCAAACCTGGAATGAGCCCGACGACGCCGCGCTGCACATCTTCCGGCAGCGACGTGCTGATGCCGTTGGCATAGATGCGTCGGCTGTCCCGTCCCTCGGGTTCGAGGAAGATCTGGTGCTGGTCCTTGTCGGCGAAGCGCACGATCTTCGTCTCGATGCTCGGACAATAGCGCGGCCCGCATGATTCGATCTGCCCCGAGTACATCGGTGCGCGATCCAGGTTCGCCCGGATCAGCTCATGTACCGCCGACGTGGTGCTCGTCAGCCAGCAGCAGATCTGCTCGCACTCGATGCGCTCGGTCATGAACGAAAACGGCGCCGGCTCGGCGTCGCCG
>JAFGRR010000424.1 GCA_016935035.1 Phycisphaerae bacterium
GCCGCCCCGCCGCCCGGCGGGCCGCATTGACCGCGTGGCCCTTCAGCATCTTCGCCGCCCGCGTCATCATCGCCCGCACACGTTCCTGACCGGTGCCGCGCGGCAGGTTGTCCGTAACCGGCTGATCCGGAATGTCGTGCGGCGGCGCGCAACTGAGCTCCATCCCGCCGCAATCGCCGAGGATCATCAGGTTGCGATACGACACGCCACTGTGAAACCGGCACGCCTCATCCGCGAAGAGCGTATTGAGATCGGCAATGAGCTGGTTCGCTTCCGCCTGGTCGATGTGATTGGCCGTGAAGTCCTTCATCAACCCGTCACGCGTCGTTACGAAATTACAGCGGAAAATCAGCTCATCCGGCCCGGCACTCAGCCCGCGCGCCGCGGCCTCGATCGGCGCCCGCCCGGAGCAGTACAAGTGCGGGTCGTAACCCATGATCGAAAGCGTCGCCACATCGGTGCCGGCGGTGAACCCGTCAGGCACCGTGACTACGCGCCCGACGCGTCCCCTTCGTGCGACCGCGTCCATGTGCGGCGTATCGGCCGCCTGCAATGGCGTGCGCCCATCAAGCTGCGGCAACGGCTCGTCCGCCGCCCCATCGGGGAGAACGATCGCGTATTTCATTTGTCCAGGTTCCTCATCCGGTCGGCGGCGGACTGCTGAAATGAAATAACCACCGCCCTCCCCATCTTAAGTGCCCACACCACGAAACGGTAGACCACCCGATCAGAGCCCGAGCGGAAGCAAGGGGCATATCCGAGTATTCAGGGTCCAGAACGAACAACGCCCCGCCAATGACCGCGTGGCCCCGGGAAAACGTGTCTTTGTCGTTCCGTTCGTCCCTATGTCCCTTCTTCATCGGTACGTTGCCCGCTTGCCGCCGCTTCCCTACAATCGCAGCGCTTACAGAGCCTCCAGGAGCGAACATGGCAGCCACGCTTGCCGAACTAGCCAGTGCGATGAAACAGTACGGCATGCAGCCGGCGATCAGGGGTGATGCGGGCCTGTCGATCCGACGTGTGGCCACGCTGGAGGACGCCGTCGAAGGCGACGTGTCCTTTCTGTCGAACCCGAAGTACGAAAAAGCTCTGCACACCACGAAGGCGTCCGCCGTCGTGCTCAAGCCCGAGATCGAGGCCCCTGAGCATCTGAATCTCATCCGCGTCGCCGATCCCTATGCCGCCATCACGCTGCTGATTGTCAAGCTCCACGGCTATCGCCAGCATCGCCGCATAGCGCCGGACAACACGCGGTCCAACATCGCTCCCACCGCCCGGATCGGCGAGAACGCCAGCATCGCCCCCGGTGTCACGATCGATGACGACGCCGTCATCGGCGACAACGCGGTCATCTACCCTGGGTGCTACATCGGGCCGCGCTGCCGCATCGGCAACAACCCGATCCTGTACCCCAACGTCGTGATCTATGACGATTGTGTGCTCGGCAACAACGTCGCCATACACGCGGGCACCTCAATCGGCAACGACGGCCTCGGCTACGCGCCCGTCGGCGAGCAGTGGATCAAGATCCCGCAGATCGGCATCGTCGAGATCGGCAACGACGTCGAGATCGGCGCCAACTGCGCCATCGACCGCGCCACGCTTGGCAAGACCGTCATCGGCAGCGGCACCAAGATGAGCAATCTCATCGCCGTCGGCCACGGCGCCCAGATCGGCGAGAACTGCATGATCGTCGCCCAGGTCGGCCTCGCCGGCTCCGTTAACGTCGGTAAGCACGTCACAATGGCCGGACAGGCCGGCATCGTCGGACACATTCGCATCGGCGACAACGCCACGATCGGCGCCAAGGCCGGCGTGACCAGCAATGTCGCCGACGGCGAAACCGTTCTGGGACAACCCGCTATCCCCATCCGCGACATGCGCCGCCAGATCGCGTGCATGCAGCGTCTGCCGTCCCTCGTCAGCACCATCAAAAACCTGGAGAAACGCCTCGCCGAGCTGGAACAGAAGTAGCGTCGGCCCCCCGCGGCCGACGTAGGATGTCAGCAACCACACCGCGCTAACGCTGTTTGGGGTCCGCGTGCCACTGCTCTTGAGCAGTGCCGATGCGGTACTGACGGAGTTGTTGGCGTTTGCGCAACTGCCCGACGACCATGGATCGCGCCAGCGTGAATACACACTGCTCAAGAGCAGTGGCACCCTCGCACGCCTCGCACAACGAAAGCCCTCGGGTTACGCTGACGCACGATGAGCACCTCGCAGCCACCGCTAGGACTAATCGCCGGCGCCGGCGAATTGCCGCGACTCGTCGCCGACGGTGCACGGCGCGCCGGGCGCTCGCTGGTGGTGGTCGGTATTCGCGGCTGGGCTGATCCCGCCCTCCGCGACGTTGCCGACGTGTTCCATTGGCGTGGGGTCGTCCGGCTGGGCGGTTGGATTCGCACGCTGCGCGGCGCCGGCTGCCACGAGGCCATCATGGTCGGCCGCGTGCGCAAGGCCGACATGTTCGCCATTCCGCGCTGGAAGCAGTGGTTGCTTTATCTGCCCGACCTGACCAGCATACGCGTGTGGTATTTCGGGGCCCGCGACAAGCGTAACGAGTCGCTGCTGCGCGCGGTCGCCGACGAGATGCAGCGCCGAGGTGTACCATTGGTCGATTCAACCAAGTACTGCCCGGAAGCCATGGCCGAGCAAGGCGTGCTGACACCGGGCACACCGTCGCGGCGGGTGCTCGATGACGCGGAATTCGCCTGGCCGATCCTGAAGCAGGTGGCGGCCCTCGACATCGGCCAATCGCTGGCCGTCAAGGAACGCGAGATCATCGCCGTCGAGGCCATCGAGGGCACCGACAAGTTGATCGAGCGCACCGGCCCGCTCTGCCCGCAGGGCGGCTGGACGCTCGTCAAAGCCGGCAAGCACGATCAGGACATGCGCTTCGACGTGCCGACCGTCGGCCCCGACACCATCGAAAACCTGCATCACCAGAGGGCCGCCGGTCTCGTGATCGAAGCCGGCAAGACCATCATCCTCGACCGCCCTCGCACGATCGAACTCGCCACCAAGTACGGCATCGCGATAATCGGCAGATAGATACCCCGTGTGCCAAGGCGGAGCCCGAGCGGAAGCGACAGGGCATATCCGGTTTCCGGTCTTTGGGGCCCGGTCTTCAGGTGGGGCCGTCAGACACCAGTTACGAATAAACCAGCGTCGCATGTATTTGCGCGACAGGCAGTGACCTATCGACTTCGGACGGCGAATACGCCCCGTCGCTTCCGCTCGGGCTCTGGTCGTGCGTCCTTGTCCTTGCATCGTCCGTCCATTTCTCCGATCCTCCTCCTCGCTTGCGGTTTCCGTCGTCACCGGCCATCATCGCGGCGTAATCCAAGGAGGATTCATGCCGGCACGCATACTGGATGGCCGCGCCGCGGCCGCCGACCAGAGAAACAGCATCAGCGCCGCCGTCGCGCATCACACGACGCACCACGGTCCGATTCGGCTCTGCTCACTGCTCGTCGGAAGCGACGAGGCGGGGTTGCTCTATGCCAAGTCACAGCATCACCGCTGCCTGCAAGTCGGCATCCAGCATGAACTCCTGCAATTCGATAACTCGATCGGCGAGCGCCAACTGCTCGCCGAGATCGACCGCCTGAACGCCAACCCGCTCACCACCGGCATCATGCTGCACATGCCGCTGCCCGAGCACATCGACGCCGCCCGCGCCCAGTATCGCATCGACCCCTACAAAGACGTCGAGGGCGTCAGCCCGGCGAACATCGGCTGGCTGTTCTACGGCGAGCCGATCATTGCACCATGCACCGCCCTGGCCGCGATCGAACTCATCAAACGCAGCGGCCTGGAGCTGCGCGGTGCCGAGGCTGTCGTAGTCGGCCAGAGCCGCATCGTCGGCCGGCCGCTCAGCCTGTACCTGAACATGCAGATGGCGACGGTCACTTCGTGCCACATCGCCACGCGCGACCTGGCGGCTCACACGCGCAACGCCGACCTCCTCATTGTCGCGGTCGGCAAGCCCCATCTCATCGGCCCCGATCACGTCAAACCCGGCGCCGTGGTCATCGATGTCGGCATCAATAAGATCACCATCAAGGACGACGCCGGCAACGAATCACGCAAGACCGTCGGCGACGTGGATTTCGACGCGGTCGCACCGATCGCCGGCGCGATTACACCCGTGCCCGGCGGCGTCGGCCCGCTGACCGTGATGATGCTGATGCGCAACGTGGCCGAAGCCGCGCGCAAACAGCTTGACCGCAAGCTGTAGCTCGACGATCCGATGAACTTCTTGTCGCACTACGTCTTCAATCACGATGTCAGCGGCTTGCCGGCTGACGGGTATTTCGCGCTGGGTGTCGCGCTGCCGGACCTGTGGCCGCGTTTCTCGCGGCGGCGGCGGTTGAAGTGGAAGCACGTGCGCGCCCACCAGCCGCGCGACGAGCGCAGCGCCCGGCTGCGGGCCGGCCTGCTGAACCACGCGGACGTGGATCGCCGCTTTCACACGCTACCGTGCTTTCTGGCATGGCAGCGCGAGTTGAAGACCTGCGTCAATGGCGAAGGTCTGCACTCGATGTTCGTGGACTTTCTGACGCACGTCATCGTGGAGCTGGTGCTGGACCAGAAGCTGCTGCACGCCCAACCCAGGCTTGCCGACCAGTTCTACGACACGCTAGCCAACACTGATCCGTCGACCGCCGCCCGCCACGCCGCCACGATCGGCGACGTGAACACGGACGGCCTGGACGAAACGCTACGGCTATTCCAAGAGCGGCGCTACATGCGTCGCTACGCCACCGACGACGGCCTGTTGCACGCGATCGCGCTGACTATCGGTCTGGCCAACCCCGCGCCGCCCCCCTCCGACAAGCTGGTTCGCACCATGTTGACTCGCGCCGTCGCCCTGGTAGACCCGCCCACCGTCTGGTCTGAGCTGGTCCAGATGTAGCGGTCGACGTCTCGTCGGCCGTCGTCCAGCAAGCCCCCATATGTGCCACCCGCGCGCAGGGTGCCATTGGCAAGCCCGCCGCAGGTGGGCCTGCCCGTGCGGGAGTCACGGGCAGGTCTGCAACCTGCCCATGGCACCC
>JAFGRR010000425.1 GCA_016935035.1 Phycisphaerae bacterium
CCCGTCCCACAATGAAGCCGCGCGCCTCCAACCACCGCTCGACGACTAAGCTGTCGCTGTCACGCGTGTACTTGGCGACGTTCGGAGCCTTAATCGTAACGGTCCGCGGACGACGTGCCCCGTCGAACTTCACCTCGAAAGACGCCCGCAGGATGCGTGGCCGCTCGGGCATCTTCGACCCACGCGCCTCGTACGCGGCGAAGACGTCGGCCGCCTTGCGGATCTCGATCTCGCCGTGCGCGCCGCCCCAGAGGAAGTGCACCTCCTTCAGCTTGACCCACTCCATGCCAGAGATGTCGACGCACACCAGCGCCTCGCGCCCGTGGCTGCGCAGCGGCTCGAGAGCGTACTTCGTGCTGGTCTCCGGAAAGCGATCGCGATCGTTGAACAGGTGCTCGCCGAAGGTCTCGCGGTACAGCGTCTTCTCGCCCTTGGTCGTCGTGTTGATCCGCAACTCGTCGACCTGCGGGTCATACACGACGATGTCGAACTTCAGCGGCCGGTAGTGCACGATCGAGGGTTCGCCATCGCGCAGGCTGCCCTCGCGGCGATACGGCGCGCCATGGCGGATCAGGAACCAGATCCCGTCCTGACGGACGAAGGGGAACACGCGGGCGCCACGCCCGCGCCGGTGCTGGTCAAACCATGCATCCAGGTCGTGCTCCATCGCGCGCAGCGACTGAGCGCTGGGCGCCGCCGAGCGCGGTGGTACGGGGCGGGTCGACTGAAAGTGCTCGAAGGTGCGTTGTGACGACAGGAACTGCTCGGCGTGCTTCTCCTGCACGAGCTCCGGGTCGAGGTTCCACACTTGCACGGCGACATCGGCCGGCGTCTGCTCGGGGTCCTGCGTGATTGCCAGACCAGCCGCGTCGGCCGCCGCGAGCAGCGCGTCCATTCCCTCCGCCGTCGCCATCTCGTTGACGTAGTACAGCGCGTCGATGAGCGGCGCCGGCGTGTCCGGCCCCGGATCGATCAGCACCGCCACGAGGCTGTCGTAATCGAAGGCGTTCACGTCGGCCGACGCCGGCAACTCCACGCCGCGGGCGGCGAAGAACGCCCGGTAGGGATTGAGGAACGTGATCAGGTGCTCGGGGTTGATGGATTGGAGAGTGTCGGGGGTGCTAAACCGGCGGATGCTGAACGTACTCAATGATCGGTCTCCTTGACTGACCCCACCACTCGCCGCCAACAGGGGTCAGCGCCAGCGAATCCAGATTGTCGTCTGCCTAAGACCGCCCAAGCACAGTATAGCACATACTCTACCTTGCGGCGATGTGTGTGCCGAGCCGCAACTGGTTGTGTGGAGCAAGGCCGATAACCATCAACGGATCTCGGCCGTATCCATGAGCGGAGACAGCAGATACCGCCGGCGGCCCCCGTCCCTGGGTGGCGATTCCTTGGCCTGCCGCCGGCCGGCCTATTGGCTGGCATCGGTCAACGCCCTGACCGATCTGTGTGTTAGGGTACTGTTCGGATCGCGCGACGTCAATGGGAACGCTCGGAAATCGGCCGCACGTGCACCTATCTGCTGGGCCCTTGCCGAATTATGCTCTGCAGATCGTCCCGGCGATTGGCCGCGTCCGGCCACGTTCCCACCCGCCGTTCAGAGGGCAGGCATGAGCGACATCAAGCTCTTCCGCATCGCGAGTAACCGCGTCGACGAGCTCGAGGCGCAGTCCGTTAGTATCGAGAAGTCGCTTCAATCGCTAATTGAGAAGCACCTCGACGATTTCCTCGGCGTGACGTTCCTCGCCACGGAGTACTCCACGGGGAAGACACATGCCGGTCGCATCGACACCCTGGGAATCGATGAGAACGGCTGTCCCGTGATCATCGAGTACAAGCGGACACTCAACGAAAACGTCATCAATCAGGGTCTCTTCTATCTCGATTGGCTGCTCGATCACAAGGCAGAGTTTGAGCTTCTGGTGCTCAAGAAACTCGGCCAAGAACACGCGGATGCGATCGAGTGGCCCACCCCACGGCTGCTCTGCATAGCCGGCGATTTCACGAAGTACGACGAACACGCCGTCGCCCAGATCAACCGCAACATCGAGCTGATTCGTTACCGGCGATATGGGGATGAGTTAATGCTGTTCGAGTTGGTCAACGCCGTGACCGCGGACAGCGACTTGAACGAAGTCGGCGAACCCAAGCCGTACAACAAGAATTCGAAGCCCGTGAAGTACAAGGGGGTTCAAGAGTACCTCGCCGACGCTGACGAGAGCCTCACCGACACCTACGAGTTGCTGAAGGCATTTTGCCTGAGCCTCGGTGACGACGTCCAGCTGAAAACCTTGAAGTTCTATGTGGCGTTCAAGCGCATTAAGAACTTCGCTTGCGTTGAGGTGCATGCGGCACACAAGCGGCTGACCGTCTTCGTGAAGGTCGATCCCGACACCGTCGCGTTGGTGGACGGGTTCACCCGGGATGTGCGCGGCATCGGGCACTATGGAACTGGTGACTTGGAAATCACAATCCGTTCACCCGAGGACCTGGAGCGGGCGAAAGAGCTCATCGTGCGAAGCTACGAGGTGAGCTGAGCCGATTCGTTGTCAGCGAGCAGATCCCGCCACATCCGCCGCTGCTTCCGCCAGTCCGGCACCAGCGCGATGGGCCGCAGTTGCCACTCCCGAATTGGGTCCCGCCCGCGCTCGATCGGCGGCAGGAATAGGATCTGCTCCTGGATGTCGGGGGCAAGGCTTAGCAGGTTCATGATCTGCGTCACGCGCGCCCGCGTGACGTGCCCCAGCCGGGCCAGCTCGGCCTGGTCGAC
>JAFGRR010000426.1 GCA_016935035.1 Phycisphaerae bacterium
AGACGCATGAGTTTTCGCGTTCTCTCGCGCAGGCTCTGTGCGTTAACGGCATTACCACCATGGCGTTGAAGGCTTCCACCAACACCCGCACGCCCGATGGCGAAGGGCTCGGGTGGCCCAGCGGACACACTTCGAGTGCGTTCACGGTGGCGGCGGTTGTCAACGAGTATTATGGCCCGTGGGTCGGTGTGCCATCCCTGGCTCTGGCGGGACTCGTCGGCTACCAACGCCTCGACTCGCGCGTACACGATTTCTCCGACGTGGTTTTCGGCGCCGCCCTCGGCTACGTAATCGGTACGTCCATCGCATCCGAAAACAAAACCGCGTTCCCCGAAGTCTTCGGCATGCAGCTAGTCCCCTTCGCCGACCCCGAAACCGGCGCCACCGGCTTCGCTCTAATGAAAACCTACTGACCCCCGCACCGCCGCCCCAGCGTGGCCGACGTAGGACCAACCGGGTAGCGTCGGCCCCCGTGGCCGACGTAGTACCGCCAAACACCTACCGCGACAGCGTCACCACGCCATGTAGCGGCCGATGTCTCGTCGGCCGTCTTCGTCGTTATCCGCGACAAACAAACGGCCGCCACGGGGGGCGGCCGTTCGTGTGATCGCTTCACTGCGTCCTACCGGAAGATGACGTACAGCGCCACGGTCGCGATGCAGATCAGGGTGCCGTAGACGTATGACGACGTTGGTACTCTCACGTCGATCTTTGATGTCGGGTACGTCACCGGCTCTGAACGCGGGGACCTCACTGTGATCACCACCATGACCAATGCCAGAATGATGAACACGATTGCCATGTGGTGTAAGAACGCCATCGCGCAGAAGCTGTAAACCGTCGCCGCCAGGCCGGTTACTGCTTCGGTGGCGCCACTGGCCGCGGTGGTTGCCGCACCGCCGGCGGAGTCCTCGGCGATCTGGCGCACGACCTGTTTGCTGCCATCCGCGAGTGTCTTCATGTCAAAGCCGTAGACGCCTTCCATGATCCACTTCGGAAAGCGCGAGCAGGCGTAGAGTATGGGGCCGAGGATCAGGGCCGCGCGACCGGCCAGGGCCGGCGCCTTCGGCAGCAGCAGCCCGATCAGGAACGCCGCCACAATGCCCGGTGAGATGAAACCCCAGATCTCCTGAATGTAGTTGAAAACACCCGCAAAGCTGCCCGGCAGCGGGGCGATGATGCACGCGAACAGCGCGATCACGCCCGTCGCGATTCGCCCGACGTAGACCTGTTGCCGGGCTGTGGCCTTCGGCCGCAGATGCCGCTTGTAGATATCAACTGTGAAGATCGTCGAGGCTGAGTTGATGCCGGAGTTGAATGTGCTCATCACCGCACCGGCCAACGCCGCCAGCATCACGCCGCGCAGCATCGGCGGCATGATCTTCGATATCAGGGTCGGGTACGCGAGTTCGCCGGCCTTGTCCATGTTGCCGCCCGCGAGCTTGAGAATCTCATCGCCGAAGGCCTCGAAGGCGATGATGCCGGGAATGACGATGATGAACGGAATCAGCAGCTTGAAGATGCAGGCCAGAAAGATGCCGCGTTGTCCCTCGGCCAGGCTCTTGGCACCGAGTGTGCGTTGCGTGATGAACTGGTTGAGCCCCCAGTAGAACAGGTTCGGAATCCACAATCCGCCGACGAAGACCGCCAGCCACGGTACTTCCGGATCGTTCCACGGCCGAATGACGCTCAGCCGGTTGATGGTCGCGCCGGTGTCGGGGTCGGTGGTGATGGCGTTTTCGCGCAGCGTACGCCAGCCTTCGAGCAGACTGCCGCCGATGACGCCGCCACCATCGGCGACATTGCCGCCACCGATGAGTCTCAGCCCCAATACGACGCAGATTCCGCCACCCAGCAACAATGCGCCGCCTTGCAGCAGGTCTGACCAGACGACCGCTTTCAGACCGCCATAGACCGTGTATATCGCGGCGACGATGCCGATGACCCACGCGCCGCCGACGGTGGCCCAGAAGACGGCGTCCTCATGTGACATCCCGTAGCGATTGACAAGCATCTCGGGAAAGCCGAAGACGCCGTTGAGCCCCTGGGCACCGCTGTAAAGCACGGTGGCGAGCAGGGCGACGACGTACAGGGCCATGAGGTAGGTGGCCATGATGGTGCGGGTGGCGCGGTCGTAGCGGTACTCAAGGAACTCCGGCATGGTGTAGATGCCGACCTTGAGAAACTTCGGCAGCAGCCACCAGGCGACAATAACCAGCGTGATGGCACTCATCCACTCATAGCTGGCGATCGCGAGTCCGACCTTAGTGAATGCCCGGCCGGCCTGGCCGACGAAGTGCTCGGTCGAGATGTTCGACGCGATCAGCGAAAACCCGATCAGCCACCACGTCAGCCGCCGCCCAGCCAGGAAGTAATCCTCCTCGCTGTCCTCCTTCCGCGATGCATACAACGAAACCCCCACGACAGCGGCGATGAAGCCGACGAACGTGATGATGTCAAACGCAAACAGTTGCATGGCATGGTCTCCTGGCGGTTCGGCGCCACTGTGCCACGCGTTTCGACGGGACGCAGCGCCCGTTCTCGCTCCCAGTGGGCCGGAATCAGCGGCGACAAACGTACTCGATTGGGACGGAATCGTCGATAGCACGTCCGCACCGGCCGAGAAAGCGCAGGGATTGCCGGATCGGCATGATTGGGCAGGATCATTGCATAGTCTGGCCAATACACCCAAAGCTGTGGCCGCCACGCTCCGATAAAGGTGAGGTGACAGCGGTTTGCGTGTGCCGATGGAACCAGCGGCGTTGTGGCCACCGGACTGTCTTTGCCACGGCCCGTGAAATGAGCGTTGGCATCGCCGACGTCAGTCGCGTCAAATCGGTCGAATCACAGGAGAAAACGTAATGATCCATCGTAATGGACGCCTTGCGCGCGTAATGAAGCTGTTCGTCGTCGGTGCGTTCACGATGACCTACACCGGCACGTGCCTGCCAGAGAATTTCTGGGCTGACTTCGCGGGCAACACGGTGCAACTGATGTCTGACACCGTCGTTGAGAGTTTTCTCGCGGCCCTGCTCGGCGCCTAGCGCACCGGCAGTGGCTGGCACGCCGGTCCGTGCCAGCGACACATGATCGTCGGCGTTCGCGGTACCTCGCGAACGCCGGGCTCGAAGGAGTGTGGCATGCGGATGATGACCTGCACATGGATGCGCGCGCTGTTGGTGCTAGCAGTTCCGTTGGCCGCAGCCGCGCAGGTACCCGGTGAGAACGCCGGGGCCGAGGCCCCAGACGCGTCCAATACCGAGGTCGGCGACTCATTGGTCGCCGATGAGACGGCGCCGGCGGCTGACGCGCGGACGGACTCGCTGCTGGATTCGTTCAGCTTCGACATCACCTACTACTTGTACTCGGATTACGTGTTTCGCGGCATGAACTTCTCGGAGTACGCAACGGAGAGGGGTGAGGCGCTCAACCACCAGATGACGACGACGCTGGGTGTCGACTGCGCGCAGTTGTTCGGCGGCGAGGAGGGTAAGTGGGGCACATTCGCCTTCGACACCTTCTGGGAATGGTACGAGGACCAACGCGACCTGGACCCGGCTAGCCCAAACGCGCTTCAGGAAGTTGACTGGACCTTCAGTTACTCGTACGAAGTCGCGCCGATCGCGACGACCGCGACCGCCGGTCTGTCCCTGTACACGTTTCCGTCGACCAATGGCGCGACCACGGAGGAGTGGTTCGTCAGCCTCGAACACAACGATGCCTGGATGTGGAAGTGGCTGTTCCCGGAAAACGAAGACGGCGTCTTCAATCCATCGATCCTGTACGCCCAGGATATTGACGAGGCGGCTGGCGGGGCCTGGATCGAGTTCGGCCTATCCCACGACTTCGTCCTGTTCGAGGATCTGACGCTGACGCCGCTGATCACGTTCGCGTTTGATCGTCGGTATATCGGACGGACGCTCGGAGATCCGGAACTTGAGGACGTTGGGCTGGCGTACACGCAATACGGCCTGGAGGTTGGATACGACGTTTCTAGCGGTCTGAAGATCCCGGAAGAGTATGGTGGGATTACTCTACAGGGATTTATCTATTTTAATAACACGCGAGACCGATACAACATCAACGATAGCAATGTCGAGAATATCGTGTTTGGGGGAATGTCACTAGGGTGGTCGTTTTAGCAGTTGCGCGCGTCCAGCCCCGGTGGTCACGGATGTAACCGGACCACCTTCGGCATGTCTAACTGTGCGCGCGCATCGTGGAGGTCGCGATTCATGACGCTCGGTACCAAACTTGTCACATCGTTCCTGGCATGTGGCGTGATCCCGCTCGGGATTGTGGCCTACATGAGCTACCGCACAGCCGACAACGGCATGGACACCGTTACCCAGCACGGGACCGACGGTCTGGAGCAGGGCGCCTACAACCAGTTGACGGCGCTGCGCGACGTCAAGAAGCAGCAGATCGAGAAGTATTTCGGCGAGCGTGAGGGTGACCTCAACGTCCTGGTTGAAAACGTGAAGTCGCTGCGTGCCAACGCGTTCGACAAGCTCGCCACGGTGCAGGAGTTGAAGAAGGCGCAGATCGAAGCCTACTTCACAAAAGTGCGGGAAGACATAGCCACGCTCGCGCATAGCGCTGACATCCGTGACGCTTTCGTCGATCTGAAGGCCTATCATGACGAGATGGAAACAGGAGCGGAAGAACCCTATGACGTTTCCACCGATCATTACAAGGCGATCTGGGAACAGCACAAGGACTTTCTCAATAAGTACGTGGAAACATACGGGTATTACGATCTGTTCCTGATCTGTGCCGCTCACGGGCATGTGATGTACAGCACCGCCCAGGAGGCTGATCTCGGCGAGAACCTTGGGTACGGGCAGTTCAAGGACTCCGGGCTGGCGCATGTCTGGCGGCACGCCCTGGAATCCGACGGCGTTGCCTTCGACGACTTTGAGCCCTACGCGCCATCTAACGGCAAACAGGCCGCATTCGTCGGCGCGCCGATCAAGGATGAAGACGGGAAGACGATCGCCGTCGTCGCGCTTCAGATCCCCACTGATCGGACCAATGCGATTGTCCAACGCCGTGACGGCATGGGCAAGACCGGCGAGACCTACATGGTCGGCGTCGAGGACGGTAAGACGGGCTTTCGAAGTGACATGCTGACGATGGGTGACGGCAAGTACGTCATCGGGGCCGAGATTCACACGCCCTACATCGACCGCATTGTCGAGCAGGGCGGCGCTTTCAAGGCCGTGTACACCGACAGTGTCGGCAAGCCGGTGATGGTGACCGCCAGCGAACTCAAGATCGGTGGTTTGAAGTGGTCCATGATCACCAAGATGGACATGGAAGAGGCCATCGTGCTGGTCGCGGAGGGCGAGACCGAGGATTTCCTGGCCAAGTACAACAACATGTACGGCTACTATGACCTCTTCCTGTTCAACTCGGCGGGCTATTGCTTCTACACGGTCTGCCATGAGCCCGACTACCAGACGAATATGGCCACTGGGAAATTCGCCGACTCCAACTTCGGCGAGTTGATTCGCAATGTGCTCAAGACGAAAGAAAGCGGATTCGCGGACTTCAAACCGTACGCGCCCAGCAACGGCGCGCCGGCCGCCTTCATCGCGCGGCCCATGCTGAACAACGGCGACGTCGAGTTGATCGTTGCCCTGCAGCTTCCACTGGAGGGCGTCAACAGCATCATGGCGGTGCGCACCGGTATGGGCGAAACGGGTGAGACGTACCTCGTCGGTCCCGACAACCTGATGCGATCCGATTCTTATCTCGACCCCAAGAACCACACCGTGGTCGCGTCGTTCGCGAATCCCTCCGCCGGCTCGGTTCGCACGGACGCGGCGGCGGCGGCCCTCAAGGGTGAGACTGATGCCCGGATAATCGCGGACTACAACGGTAACCCGGTGCTGAGCGCTTATACGCCGGTCGACGTATTCGGCCAGCGCTGGGCCCTGCTGGCCGAGATGGACGAGAGCGAAGCCCTAGCCGTTGTCCGCGACATGCAAGGCACCGGCGCGGCTGCCGGAACAACCCTGTTGATGTGGGTGGGCAGCTTGGGCGTGATCGCGGCCGTGCTGGTGACCATCATCGGTTGGCTGATTGCGCGCTCGATTAGTCGCCCGATCAACCGCGTGATAACCGGTCTCGTGGACGGCGCCGACCAGGTGACCGACGCGGCGGCGCAAGTGTCATCCGCCTCGCAGAGCCTCGCCGAGGGCGCCAGTGAGCAGGCCTCATCACTGGAGGAGACGTCGAGCGCGCTGGAGGAGATGTCCTCGATGACCCAGGCGAATGCCGAGAATGCGCGCAAGGCCAACGAGTTGGCCACCCAGGCCCAGACCAACGCCAGCCAAGGCGACCAGACCATGGGGCAGCTCAACACCGCCATGGCCGCCATCAACGACTCCTCGAACCAGATCAGCAAGATCATCAAGGTCATCGAGGAGATCGCGTTCCAGACGAATCTGCTGGCACTAAACGCGGCGGTTGAGGCTGCCCGTGCCGGCGAGCATGGCAAGGGCTTCGCCGTCGTCGCTGATGAGGTTCGTAATCTCGCCATGCGTGCCGCCGAGGCGGCTCGCGAGACCACCGGCCTAATCGAGAGTTCCGTCGCAAGTGCGAAGGACGGTTCCGGCGTGGCTCAAAGCGCGGCCCATGCGCTCCAGGCGATCGTCACGGATGTCACAAAGGTGACGGACCTCGTCGGCGGCATCGCCCAGGCGAGCCAGGAACAGGCCCAAGGCGTCGATCAGGTCAATGTTGCCGTCTCGCAGATTGACAAGGTTACCCAGCAGAACGCGGCCAACGCCGAGGAGTCAGCCTCGGCCGCCGAGCAGTTGAGTGCCCAAGCCGCCACGGTCAAGTCAATGGTGGCCGAACTGGCCGCCGTGATCGGCGGTCAAAGCACGGGCAGCACGGCACGGCCGTCTGTCGTTGCGGCAAAGGGACACCCATCCGCCGGATCACGCTGGCAGAAAGGGGCCAAGAAGGCGAAGGGCCCGGCAAGTGCGACAGACGCGGCCAACGGCCAGGACGCCGGGGCTGCCCAGGATACCTCCAAAGACGCGTGGGATTTCTGAGCCGCTTTCCCCGCGTGATAGCTTCAACTGAGAGTGTGAGCGGGCGTTGCCGCCAAAGGCCGCGCCCGCTCTTCTTTGCGCGCGAACGTTGTGCCGAGCGTTGGCTCTCGGTGTGTCACCAGGCTTGGCCACTGGACGAACGCCGGTCCGCACCCCGTGGGGGCACCAGCCGTTGTGACGGTGTGCCGGCCCTGCTATGCTGACTTCCCGGGTGTTGTTCCGAATGGGCTTCGTCAACTCAAGTGCGATTGCGCGGGAGGTCACGGTCATGGACAACGGATCAGGAGGCTTTGCCGTCAGGGTCGTCTGTGGTCTGCTGCTGATAGGCGTGTTAGTGGCCGTCATCTGGGTCGGGCGGATGTCGCCGTTGCTTCAGGCCGCGTGCACGCTGGTCACCGTCGTGGCAATGGTGCCACTGATGTTCAGCGGCGGCACATCCGCGCAGGTGCAGGCCGAGACTGTCAACGCTAAAGCCGTGACGACCGACGCGCTGCGCATAACAGGTGGGCGGCACGGTGGCGTCGAACTCGCCTGGAACGCGGACTTGCGCGAGTTCAAGATCAACCTGAAGGACGTGCGCGACGAACCGTTGGCAACGTTCGTCATGTCGCTCGACGAACAGCGGCCTATCGTGCTCTACGACGACAGCAGCCGCAAGATGCACGTCATCAAGACCGAGAGCTTCGAAGACCACACGCGCTACTAAACAGAGCCCGAAGCGGAAGCGAGGGACATATTCGGGGAAGTAGGAAGTCAGAAGTGAAGCAGCGAACGCTGATCAACGGCCATTGCGCTAGTCGCTGGACGGACGATTCAGATACGACGTGACGGGCCAATGCCCAAAACAACGCCGCGGCGGGCGGACATTGGGTTTCCGCCCGCGCTGGTGTAGGTTGCCTATTCGGATGCCTCGCCCGGAAACGCCACCTGAAGCGCCAGCATCGAGTACGCCGTCGTCAAAGTGGCTTTGCCCTCGTGCCAGCGGTCGGCCTCGTTGACCCAGCTTCCGTCCTTGCGCTGTTGCTTGGCGAGCGCGGCGACCAACTCCTGTCGCCAGTCGTGCGGTTTTCCGCTGCTGTCGGTAATCACGTCCTCGTCGCAGGCATCCATGGCCCGACCGAACACGTGGTAGTAATAGAACAGGCCTTGCAGCGATTGGCCACCCGGCATATTCGGGTTGTGGTCGAGCGTCCAGTTGGCGCTGATCCATTCCAGCGCGGCCTTCACACGCGGGTCATCTTTCGACAGGCCTGCGTAGAGCATGCTTTTGAGGCCGGCGTAAGTTATCGAGCCGTAGCAGCGCAGCTCCGTGCGGCCGTCGATCTCGACCGTGCCAGCCTTGCTTTCGCCGCCGTTGGCCGTGGCATAGATGAACCCACCTTGCGATGAGCCCTGGGCGTATGGCTGGTCGTTGCTCTCGCCGCGCATCTGGCAGCGCTGGATGAAGATCAGCGCCTTCTGGTACGCCGGATCATCTTTGGGCAACCCGCTGTCCTTCAGGGCTTCAAGCATCATCTGCGTATTCGACAGGTCCGGCCGCTTGTGCTGCCCATAGCCTGCACCGCCGTAGAAAATGTCGTCGACGGATTTTTCCTCACCCTCATCCCACTGCCCTTTGATGAGGAAATCTCGCAGGGCCTGGATTTGCTTGGCGTGCTCGCTGTCCTTGAGCGCGGCCAGCATCGAGAGAGCCACGCTTGACTCGTAGTTTTGAAGCAGCCCCTCGGGGCTGTAGATTCCGCCGTCCTCGCGTTGGAACTTGAGCACGAACTCGAGCCCCCGTTTGACCGCTGGATGCTCGGGGCCGATTTTCGGTTGCTGGATGAGGGCTTTCAGGACGAGGCAGGAGATGCCCGGGCCAGTCTCGGAGTCCCAGCCACCATCCTGGCCCTGTGTGGCGATCAGATACTCGGCGCCGCGCGCGGTCATGGCGCTGGCGCGCATCCGCGTGAGTTCCTGGAGCTTGGCTTGGGTCGGTTGCTTGGTTTCGGCGGCGGTTGGGGGTTTGGCCGTCTGGCCAGCCTGCTGCGCCATTCCGATGGGAACCACGAGTAGCATGCTCAATACGATGCCGTGCCACACGTGTCGATTCACTCTTGTGGTCATCTTCGCACTCCCGTTATGTCTTGCCGCTGCGGTGCAGGCTCGCGGCCCGTGATTGCGTCCTGGTTCTCACTCATACCCCAAATTCGCCAGCCGGTCCTCGTCCATGCCAAAATGGTGGCCGATTTCGTGCAGGACCGTGATGCGGATTTCCGCTATCAGCTCTTCGCGCGATTCGCACATCTCGCACAAGTTGTCGCGGAAGATCAGGATGCGGTCAAACATCGGCGATCCGCCATGTTCGAGCATCTGGTCCTCAACCGGGCAGCCGACGTACAGCCCCAGGAGATCATCCTCAACGTCCTCCTCGCGCATCAGCTTTTCCGTCGGTCGCTCCCAGACTTCGATGCTCACGTTCTCCAGGTATGGTCGCAGCGTCGATGGCACGCTTGCCAACGCATCCTGCACCACCCCGTCGAACTCCTGCTCCGACATCTGTATCATTCGCACATATCCCGTGGCCAGACGCCGCCCGTCGGTCGCGGCTTTCGCACTGCCCGCCGCTAAGCAGCTTAAAGGAGTTCATGACGTGATGGAACTAGCCAATCTCCGCCGAACGCCCCAACCGATCCTAAACATCTGCGAAAAGTGCGGTCCACGCCGGCTCGTGCTACCCATGCTCATAGCGGTGGCGGTGCTGATCGGCGGCTGCGGGCCGACGTCGTTCCTGATTACGCCGGTGCCGGCGGATCGCGAACTAGACGAGTCGGTTCTGATTCGCGAGAGCGCCTGGACTAGCACGCGCATCGCCCTGATCGACGTCGACGGCGTGCTGGCCAATTCACGCCCCACCTCGCTGGTCGGAACCACCGGCGAAAACCCCGTCTCGCTCTTCAAGGAGAAGCTAGACCGGGCCGCCAGCGACAAACGCGTCAAGGCCATCGTGCTGCGCATCAACTCCCCCGGCGGCACCGTTACCGCCAGCGATCTGATGTACACCGAGCTGATGCGTTTCAAGCAGCGCACCGGCAAACCCGTAGTCGCCTGCATGCTCGACGTCGCGGCTTCCGGCGGCTACTACGTCGCCTGTGCCGCCGACACGATCATTGCCCATCCAACGACTGTGACCGGCAGTATCGGCGTCATAATGATGGCCCCCAATATCTCCGACACGCTCTCACGCATCGGTGCCTACGTGCACATTTTCAAGTCCGGCGAGATGAAAGACGCCGGCTCACCGTTCCGCGAGATGGCACCCGCCGACCGCGAGCTGTTTCAGAAGCTGATTGATGACATGTACGCCCGATTCCTCGCCGTGGTGGCGGCGGGGCGGCCTGACCTGCCCGAGCAGCGCCTGCGTGAACTGGCCGACGGCCGCGTGTTCCTCGCGCCGGATGCCCTTGAAAACGGACTGATTGACTCGATCGGAACGCTGGAGGACGCCATCGGCGAGGCCAAGGGCCGCGCCGGCCTGGTGGACGCCAACGTGTTGGTTGTCGAGTACGCGCGGCCGCTGGCTCACCGGCCGAACGTCTACGCCCGCGCGGATGCGCCGACGCCAGCGGCTGGCAGCCAGATCAATTTGGTAAATGTCGAGTTGCCGCCCTGGTTGGCGCACTCGACACCCCAGATGCTCTATATGTGGGCGCCGGGCTGGTAGGTCGCTTCCCTGGTTGCTCCGTAGCGGCCTCGACACGGTTGCGGCCGCCCTGCTTGGCGCGATACATGCGCATGTCCGCCGCCTCGATCAGTCGCGCGGCTGAGATTGTCTCGGAGGCCGCGGCCGCCACTGCCGTTCCCAAGCTGGCCGTTATGCGCAGTTGCTGCTCGTTGTGGTACGCCGGCGTCGCGGCAATCGCGCCGCGAATCTGCTCAGCCAGCGCGTTGATGTTGCTGGTTGCCTCACCCGTCAGGATGATCGCGAACTCCTCGCCGCCGTAGCGGGCGGCGAAGCCGATGTTGTGCACAACCTCCTGGATCGTTTGGCCGACGCGGCGCAAGACGGCGTCACCGGCTTGGTGTCCGTGCGTGTCATTGCAGTGCTTGAAGTGGTCGATGTCCAACATGATCATGCCTAGCGGATGCCCCTGGGCCCTGGCGCGCGCGACTTCCTCGTCCAGACGCCGGTCGAACTCGGCCCGGTTCGCGAGCTTGGTTAGGGCATCATGCGCCGCCAGCTCCAGAATGGCTTTCTTTTCACCGTTGAGCCGCTCGGCTTCCGCCACCGCGGCCTGCGCCTTGCGGGTCGCCTGCGCGCGTTCCATTTCGGCTTGCATGCTCATTTGTGCAAGCTGGGCCGTGCCCTCGAGCTGGATGCGGGCGTAGTCCAGCGTTTCGCCGACCGATAGCGAGAAAGTGGCGGCGGTCTCGCGGACGTGCGTGTCTATGTCTGCAAGCAGTGCTTCGAGATCGGTCGGGGCGATGCCGGTGGACTCGATGCAGGAGGCCTTGACGCGTTCCAGTTGTTCAGATGGCATGTCCTGACAGAACACCGCCGCGATATCCGCTGCCGCGGCAAGCACCTGCGTCAGCGACTTCGAGTGGCTGGTCACCGCGGCCCGGATCTCGCCATGATGGGCGCCAACGGCCGTGGCCAGGACGTCCGGCAATCCCCAGGTCTGGAGCAGTTCCTGTCCTAGCCGCGCGTGGCTGATCCCGTGGGTCTCCTGCTCGACATCGGACAGCGGTCGAGTGGCGTCGTTGGCCAGCAGTTCCCGCGTGTTGAAGTTGGCATCGGCGCAACGCCAGGCGGCGATCATGCCGATGTCCGCCAACAGGCCGGCGACGAAAGCCTCCTCCGCCAACCGGGGAGCGACGGCCTTTGCCAGCAGTCGGGCCGCGACTGCGCAACTGATGGAGCGTCTCCAGTAACCGTCATAGTCGAACCGGTTGTCGGAGTCGGTTTTGATCATCTCGACCAGCGAGAAGCTGAGTGCCATGACGTTGATGGTGCGCAGCCCAAGCAACCCGACCGCCTGCTTTATCGAGCTGATCTCGCGCGGGATGCCGAAAAGCGACGAGTTGACTACGCGGAGGATCTTGCCGGTCAGCGCCGGATCGCTCTGGATCGCGCGTACCAGTTCGTCCATGGATGCGTCGTCGGCCTTCGTCAGACGCAGGACCTCGACCGCCACGGTCGGCAGTGAAGGGAGATTGTCGGCTTCCTTTATCCGCTCCAGAATCGAATTCTCCATCTTGATCCTTCCTCCGTTGACGGGACTCAGTCCGTCCAGGAACGCACCTCGGATGGGGTACTTCTGTCCCGCTACCGTCTTCTGCCGCCATGCCGTCTGGCGATTTCACCCGAGAACATGCCCAGTACCAGAGTGCTGCCGCGCCGGTGATCTGTGCCGTCTCGCGTTGCCCGAACACCTGTTAATCGCGAGTACCCTGGACTCAGCGGCAGTACTCTTGTTTTCGGCTGAGCGCCGGACGGGCCTTAACAGCAGAAAGTCCGGCCCGGGCCAGCCGCCCGGACACGTCCAACGCGACCTGCTGTGCCTGGCATGGCTCTTCGCCGGTCTGCCGACCGACAACCTCATGCCGCTGGGTATTAGCGGTCGGCGTCCACGTTTGAGCGCGTGCCCGGCGAGCCGCCGCCACCCAAAGCCAAGGCGAGTGACTCAACGAGGCGCACGCAATGCGGTCTCACGGGGCCGCCCAATCGTCAGATATGAGAGGTGTTGTCACGTCGAGAACAGGAGAATGATCTGGTAAACAGGTTGCGAGCCAGCTCATAGACGGGGCCGAAACGACGTCGAGATTCGGCTTGGAGGCCGGCCGCGCCAGGTGTGCGGGACGCCGCCCATGTCGACATTCGCCCACGGGATTACGTATGAGATTCTGGGCGCGGCGGGGCCCCAATCGGTATGATCAAGAGTGGTGTCATGCGGGCGTGACGGCGGAGGTTCTCAACTCGGGGATTTCAGGCGCTCCGGTCGTCAACTGGTGTCCGCAGTTGTGCCACAACGTACGGGGCAGAATCGCCAGTTCCGTCGGCGGGGTTGTTTTGCTCGTGTACGAGTGGGTCCGTGGTCGGGTTCGGCAACACCTGTCTGTGATGGTGCTGCGGACTCGCTGGGGTGATGGAGTGCTCCCGGCCGCCACTCGGCTGCGGACACCATGATGGTCACCCGATCGGCTCTGATACTCGGTGTCAGAATCACGTCACTCTAATCACAAAAGGAGGGAGCAGTTCATGTCACACTATTCGACCGGCCGTGGGGGGGCTGCATGGAGACTGTTGCCGGTGCTTGCATTGGCACTGGCCATGGGAGGGTGCCCCTCTACTGCATACGAAAGCAGCGACGACAGCGACAGATCCTATGCTGACGTAGTCGAGTACGACGATCTAGTCGTCAGCATGAAGGACTTGTACGACGTCGAAGTCGGCGAGAGCATCAGTAGTTGGGAGGTCCATGTCACCGGTGGCAAGCCTCCGTATGCTTATGAATGGAGCCAGAGCAGCGGATCATCATGCGACATCACTCGCGCCGACAGCGCCAACTGCTCCATCAGCTTCCAGACAGCCGGGACTTTCAAGTTCAAGCTGCGCGTCGAGGATGATCGCGGGAAAAGCGCGACGGCGTACACCACTGTCACGGTCTCCGAGCCAGAAGTCGAGGATGAACTGCTCCAGCTCGCGGAAGGTGTCGGCCCCGATTCCAGCGGCGTCATCAATAACCCAGGCACCAATCTGAAGGTCGGACACATAGTCCACGGTGCGGGCGAGAATGGCACCGGATTTATCCGCCGCGTTACACGAGTAAGCCGCGACGAAAACGGTACGATCACCAAGGCCTACACCGAACAGGTCTATCTCGCGGACGTGCTGCCCGCGAACACGCATGTGCGAGCGTCAACTCGCTGTCAGATTGCATCGGCGGGTGTGCCGAAGCTTCGTGACGCGGCCGCGACCTATCGCCTCGTGGATTTCAGCGACGAGACGCTTTACGAGAACTCCAACGTCAGGGTCTATTTCTCGGAAGGTTGGCTCGATTTCACACCGGAGGTCACCGTCGATTGCACGCTCGGTGCGGGGCTGATCAACACCGCGGTTTTCGAGGTGACCGGTTCAGTTGACGCCGCGCTCGTCATCAATGCCGAGGGAACCGCTGGTGCCACGCTCAACAAGAGCATCAATCTGAATGACATCTTCAACAACAAGCAACCTTGGTCGTTTCCGTTGAGCGGCGGCGTGATCCACGGCGTGGTGAACGTCTGGCTGTACGCGGGCATCGAGGGCAGCGTCAGCGGTACGGCGACCGCCGAGGCCGGCGCGCGGGCTGACGCGAGCCTGACCATGGGCGCCTCGTACGAGTACGGCGAGGGCTGGGAGCCGATCTCTGAATTCAACCACAGTTGGAGCCAGGTCGGTCCCACCTTCGACCTGAGCGGTTCGCTCCATGGGCGCGTGTACATCTACCCCAAGGTTGAGGTCATGCTGTACAGCACAGTCGGTCCATACCTCGAAGTCGAGCCGTCCCTGAACATCGACGCCGAGTATGACAACTACGTCATCGACTGGGAGCTCAGCGCATCGGTGGCGGCGCGGTGTGGCGGCCGGCTGGTGTTTTTCGGTCACGAGTTGGGCTCGATCGGACCGTTTGACCTGTTCGAGCACGCCGACACCAAGTACGTCATCAAGGATGGGCAGATTGATCTTACTCCGCCGCCCGACCCCAATGACGCCGTTGTCGAGGTGTACCGCACGATTACGAGCACCACTCGCGAGATCGATTTGCGTGCGTGGGATCACAGCATGGAAGACGGTGATCGCATCGACATTCTCGTCAATGGATATACCTATCGATCCAACCTGACGCTCACCAATTCGGGCACAACAGTCGGCATCTCTCTGCGCTCTGGCCACAACACGATCGACATCAAGGCCCTGAACGAAGGCACGTCGTCGCCGAACACGGCCGCGTTTTCGGTCACGGACGATGACGGCAACAAGCTGCTTCAGGAGGACTGGCATATGTACACTGGGGAGGTCAGCCGGCTGATCGTGATCTACTCGCCGTAGCGGTTGGGTGTGCCTTGTCGACCGGCCACCAGCCGTTTAACAGGAGGCATGGCAAAGCGGCCGGCTGGACCTCGCCGCCGGCCGCTTAGCATCGGGTGTGCGTACGTCGGTCGTAAAGTGGCTCGTTCGACCGGCTTGTGTTGCCACGTTCAGTTCAGCAGGTCGGCCACCTCGGCACCGAAGTCAGTGCGCAGTTTCTCAAGCGTCTGCGCCTCGATCTGTCGCACGCGTTCGCGCGAGACGCCCAGGCGGGCGCCGATCTGCGCCAGCGTGCGCGGCTCGCGCGCCGGGCCGAGACCGTAGCGTTCCTGCAAGATCCGCCATTGTCGGCTTGAAAGCGATGCCTGGATACGGCCGAGCAGGTCGTGGACCACCGGCGCCGTTGCGCGTCCGGGCTCACTCTCGGTGGTCGGCGCCAGATTCTCCAGGTCCTCGTGCCCCGTGCGATAGCGCGTGCTGTGACGCATCTGGTCCGTGTTGTGCCGCGCCAGCCGCCGCATGACTGACCACGACGCGTAAGTGCTGAACTTGAACCCACGGGCATAATCGAACAGGTCAACCGCTCGTATCAGCGCCACGTTGCCATCGCTGATCAGCTCGAAGATATCGTTGCGCGCCGACGAGTGCTGCTTGGCGACGTGTACGACCAGTCGCAGATTGGCGCGCGTGATTTTCTGCCGGATGCGGTCGGCCTCGTCAAGCAGCATCTCGAGCTGGTCCAACTCGTGTGCCGTGGCGCTTTCAGGCGCGAGCTCATCCTGCATGCGCTGCGCCACGTACTTCAGGTAGTTCATCCTGCGGAACAACGCCGACTCGCCGGCCGGATGCAGCAGCGGCAGGTTGCACATGTCGCGCAGATAGGGCGGCAGGCCTTTGGGGATGCGGCGTGGCTCGTCGGGGGCGTATGGTGCGTCGGCTGCCGCGTCATTCAGAATCCGGTCGGCCGCGTCGGCGGCGCGGAACTCGTCGCTGTCGATGTACTCGATCGGATGCCCCAGTAACTCCCTGGCGCGCATCTCGGTGATGGCTGCGTAGACTTCGGCTACCGGCATGCCGGTGCGCTCGGACAGGGACTGGACAGTGGCACCGTCCTGATAGGCTTCCCAAAGCTGGAGGCTAGCCGCCGGCACCGCGTCGCTCATCCCGAGGCTCACCAGCACTGGTCCGTGCGCGTTGGTCTCGCAGTGTTGCTTGAGAATGGTGCGGATGGTTTCCCGGCCGCGACCGGTCTCGCTGGCGATGGTCTGGGCCAAGGCGCTGATGGTCATACGGCGTCGCTCGGCGAGTTTTGCCGCGCGGGCGACGATCGTGGCTCGTTCCTGGTCATCGACCTTGGCGAAGCTGGCGGCACGTTGCACCAGGCCCATGTTGGCGGCAACGAAAACACGCAGCGCCGGGTCGGGAACAACGGTTCGCAATCGGCCGCCGTCATCCACGACCCGCCAGGTGATGAGGCCGCGCTTTCGCCAGCGCGAGATCGTCTTGAGGCTGACACCGAGCCGCTCGGCCAGATCGGCGGGCGAATGAAGTTCGGTGCGACACGCCGCAGCCGGCAAACGCGCGCTCTGGCTCAGATCCTCCGCCATCGACGCGAGATCCTGGCGCAGATCACCGCCGGAGATCGTCGCTATGCTCTGGGCGTCAAAGGCGGCGGGCGGCAGGTGCACGCCCGTGATCGTCCGCCAGACGAAATCGAGCGGGTAGCGTGCCTTGTCGTCGATCATTGAAGCGAGGAAGTTGATGTTCCCTAAGTGGCGCAGACACAGCCGCCTGGGTCCCCGTTCGAGTTGTCGCGTCAGGTTTCGAATGTCCATCAGTGTGTAAGACACGGCTGGCGCTCCATCGTCTGCTTGGCCCGGTATTAGCACCAATCAGGTGGGCAATTGGCGTTCCGGTGCCGATATACCTGTAAGTGATTATAGGAGTTGGTTTTATGGAAATGGGTGCCGTGTGGGACAGTTGTGTCAGTGTCCCACGCAGCGCCCACCCTGTCTCACCCCACCCCTCAAGCGACCTTCCTGGGGGAGAATAAAGGGGATAAGTTCATTTATGTTGCATCTTGGGGCAAGCGGGGGCGGCCGCGGGGGCGGAAGCTGTGGGTTAGGCCGAGGCGGGCGGCGGTGCGGCGTTGCCAGGTCTCGTCGCCGAACGGCCGGCCGCGTTGGAGGCTCGTTTGCACGGCCGCCAACTCCGCTTCGGTCTCCGGCCGGTTGACCCGCTGCACCCAGTTCCGCGGCCGGTCCAGCGGCCATGCCGAAAGCGGCGGGACATCGTCGCTGACGCCTGGATGCCGGCGACGCCACAGGCTGCACCAGCGCCAGTCCTCGGCCCGCGTGACCAGTTCAGCCCGCAGGGCGTTCCGCTCGACATAGCGGCAGACGGCGAGTAGATGCAGGTCGTCCTGCACCGGGAACGACTTGTACGTGCCCTGGTAAACATGTCCCTCACCGACCTGTTGCCGGACGGATCGCCAGCGTCGCGCGTGCGTCGTCGTAAGCCGCTGCATGAAGCGGCCGAGTTGGCCGTCGCGCTCGGGCCAGAGCAGCAGGTGCCAGTGGTTGGGCATCAGGCAATAGGCCAACAGCCGCAACGGCACATGCTCGAGCGTCTCGGCCAGGACACGCTCGAAGGCTGCGTAGTCCTTGTCGTGGAAGAACAGCCTGGCCCGGCTGTTCCCGCGATTCAGTGCGTGAAACACCACGCCGCCAGGTTGGATACGTGCGGTTCGAGGCATGCACGCGGGCTAGCAGCGGGCGGGCCTCCCGTCAATAATGAACTTATCCCCTTTGTTCTCCCTTTGTTCTTTGTTCTTTGTTCGCTTTGTTCCTGAACATCCGTGGCCACACCCTTCCAGGGGAGCGGCGGTTTTCGCTTGCAGGCGAGCGGCCGGTTTGGATAAAATACCGGTCAAGGGCCTTACAAATCGGAAACCTCGGCCATGCCGGAGGTCTTGAGGCAGACGTTTACAACTGTCTTGACTAAGTAACGCCTTCCAAAGACTTTCAGCGAGATCGGCTGGGCAATTGATCTTGGTGGACTTTGTCTGCCACAGTTAGAGCGCCTCGGCGAAGAGCGCTCCGCATGTCCTCCAGAGACTGACGTCGTTAGCAATCAACGAGAGACGGAGTCACACTGGACATGAGCGGCACTACGGCTGAACAGGGTGACGCGAACCGGCTCACCGAACGGCAGGACTGGGACGCCGTGCACGGAAGGGTTGACCAGATCCCGCCGCACGTTCTGGCAAAGGCCCAAGCCCGGCGGTCTGGTTGGCATGAGTTGCTCCGTCCGTACCATGAGGAGTTTCTCTGGAACGTCATCCTCGAACGCCACCTCCACCTGGCGGCGGGGGCACGCGCCCTGGAAGTGGGCAGCGCACCAGGTCATTTCCTGGTGCGGCTAAACAAGACGTACGGCGTCGAGCCGTATGGGGTCGAATATTCCCTGCCGGGTGTAAAACGCAACCGGCAATTGTTCGCGTTGCACAAACTGCCGGTCGAGAATGTAGTCCACGCGGACTTCTTCTCGCCCGAGTTTCACGCGCGCTATGCGGCCAGCTTCGATCTCGTCGTCTCTCGCGGCTTCATCGAGCACTTCAAAGACGTACCGGACGTGCTCGCCAAGCACGTCGCGCTTTTGCGCCCGGGCGGCTACCTGCTGGTGACGATTCCGAATCTGGGGGTTCGCAGCGTCTACGGCCAATACTCCCGTTACTTTGACCGTCCGCGGTTGGATCGCCACAACACGGCGATCATGGCCCAACCGGCGTTCGCAGAGCTCTTCGCGCGCCCGGAGCTATCCCCGCTCTACTGCGGTTACTATGGCGCGTTCGACCTTGGCATGCTCAGCGCGGGTACGAGGCTCGCGACGTACCTGTTCTTTGCAGCCTGCGTGCGCCTCCAGCGCATCTTGAACCCACTGCTGTGGCTGCTCTGCGGCACCCGCCGCACGAAGAGCGCCTGGCTCAGCCCGGGGCTCGTGTACCTGGGAAAGGCAAGAAGGGGGGAAAAAAGGGTATAAGTTCAATTTACGCAATCTATGTTGCTGTTCTCGAAGGTGCTGGTCGCGCTGGAACCCATAGCAGAACCAAGCAGAGCCGCGCCCGTGACGAATTCGTTGCCGAAGGAGTTGATCGGTTTTCGGCACAGCCGCTTTCTCGCAGGCGCGGCTCTGAGCGTACAACACCTTTGGGGAAGCTTCTGAGTGGACGCTCGAGATCGAGGAGTGCCTGCAACGTTTGCGGAACCGTCCGAGCTGAAGCCCGGGGCGCTTCGGATGTCGCAATCATAGGCACTGGCCTGACCAGCCTGGCCCAACACGCTCCGTGGCGTTCCCCTCCGTGCCAGACGCTGGATATTGAGGTGTTCTCGGCGTCCTTCGTCGGCCACGGGGGGCCGACGCTACCTTTGCGGCGGGCTCCTAGGCAACTTGGTGCATGTGCACATCCTGCTGCGGGAATGGGATCGTGATGCCGCCGGCGTCGAACGCTTTCTTGACCGCCTCCAGCGTGTCGAAATACACCGCCCAGTAGTCGCCCGTATTCACCCACGGCCGGGCCGCGATGTTCACGCTGCTGCTGCCGAGTTCGGACACCGCGATCGTCGGCTCGGGGTCTTTCAGCACCCGGCTGTCGCGCGCGAACACGTCGGCGATCGTGCGCTTGGCCTTGTCGATGTCGTCGCCGTAGCCGATGCCGAACACGAGGTCGACGCGGCGTGTGGGCTGCGCTGAGTAGTTGGTGATCGCTCCGCCCGTCAGCGACGAATTGGGCACGACGATCAGCTTGTTGTCCGGCGTCTTGATGGTAGTGGCGAAGACCTGGATTTCGGACACCACGCCGCTCACGCCGCCCGCGTCGACAAAGTCGCCGACCTTGAACGGGCGGAAGATGATTAGCATGACGCCCGCCGCGAAATTTGCCAGCGAGCCCTGCAACGCGAAGCCGATCGCCAGGCCGGCCGCACCAATGACGGCGACGAACGACGCAGTCGGCACCTGGAGCTTGCCGATGGCGCTGATGATCACCAGCGTCAGCAGGCCCATGTAGATGAGGTTGCACGCGAAGCCGGTCAGCGTCGCCTCCACCTTGGCCCGCGTCATGAAACGGCGAGCAACGGACGTGAGGATTCGGGCGATGATCCAACCGATGATGAGTGTCGCCAGCGCCGCCAGGACCTTTGGGCCGTGCGCGGCGACGAATTCCTGCAGCTTTGTCATGATTGCCTGGAAGTCCATGGTTCACCTTCCTGATCAGGGGCCCGCCATCGAACCTGCTGCGGCTTCGGCCCTGGCCCACGCACAGGCGCCGCGCCGGTCCGGTCGGCGTGTGCTTACTTGAACTCCGCCAGAATGTTCGCGTAGTACGTTGTGTCCAGTCGCTTATAGCCGGGCTGCGGCAGTGCGTCGTATTCGTGCGTCACGCCCAGTTTGATTTTCCACATGTCACTCGTGCCGATCGGGAAGACGAACGCCGTGTCGAACAGCAGGCGATGGTCTCTGACCGATTCGAACGTGGGATAGTAGCTGGCGTCCTCGGTGAAACGGACCCACGGCGTGATGTCGAGCCGGTAGTTCAGCCCGACGTCCATGATCGCTTCGTTCGTCCGCGTCCCGTCCATGAACGACTCGTGCTGATACCCGAGACCGGTCCGCGTCTTCAACTCGTGCGTCTCCTGCTTGATCCAGTAGTACCCGGGGCCGCCAACCACGGTGTAGCGCAAATCGAGGTTCTCAAACTCGTCGTATTCCGCCTCGGTGCTGCCGTACAGGAAGAAGCGATCGTTGAAGAGCAGGTGTTCGTAGTACGCCCCGGCCTTGACCTCGGCGGTGCTGCGAACGTCGTTTTCCTCGCTGTACGCGCCCTGCGCGTAGAGCCGCATCAGATCCACGTCGGTCTTGCGCTTGGCTTCGATCTTCCCGCGACCCTCGAGGCGGTCCGTGTTGCCCTCCTTGTAGATGGCACCGGCCTCGATCGTCAGCGTCCACTTGGGCAGCTTGGCCTCGAACTCCTCGGCGGCTTTCTGGGCGAGCGCCTCGACGGCCAGCTCTTCGGGGCTCTTGTCACCGATCTTCCACACCGCCTCTATCTTCTCGACGCTGACCGGAATGCCGCCCATGTCGGTCTCGACTACGACGCGGTCGACGGTGGGGGACCAGTGGACGCTGCCGACCAGCCGGTCGCCGGTCGTCAGTCCCACGTTGACTGGTTCATCGGTCTCGATGGTTATAAGGGCGCTGGCGTCGATTTCGATATCGCCGGCGAATTGCGTGATCAACTTGATCTTGCCGTCCCCCATGCGCTCGACCCTGCCGATCAGCCGGCTGCCGTCTCTCAGTGTGACGGCGTCGCCAAACGACGCCGCGACCATCCATAACGACAGCGCCGCAAGCGACGTCCACCGTGCACAACCTCGGTGTCCCTCAAGTAGCATCGCGTCACTGACTCCTCGTGTGTGATGTATGCAAGCTGGGTACGCGTACTCGCCCATCGCCGCGGCCGGCGTGGCGACCTGTGAGGTTATGGTAACGGGGCCGGCGCGCCCAGCGAGGCACGAGCCGTTCGCCGCCGGCCCCGTGTCACTTCCTCACCGCTACTCGTAGATGTGCGTGCTCTCGGTTTCGCTGACGGGCGACTCAAGCTGGTCGCTGGTCAGGCTAAGCCTGAAGCGCACATCGCCGACCTGAGTGCCCTTGACGACCACGCGGTATTTCGCGGTCGCCTTGGGTGCCAGGGATGGCAGCGGGCTGAACGTCACGGCCTTGCCATCTGTGCTGGCCTGTGTCGGGCCGGTTGCGGAGACGTACTCCTGCTCCGGCGGCAGCACACAGGCCACGACGATGTTTGTATCCGGGGCCGAACCCTGGTTTAGGACCGTGATCTCATAGGTCTCGTTGGCGCCGAGTTCGATCGGGTCGGCGAGGTCGATCACCTCCAGCAGAATCGCCGGGATGCCGCGGACTTCTAGCACAGCCTGGGCGTCGGCCTCGGCACAATATGCCCGCACCGAAGCGGTGTTCAGCAGCGAGCCGATCTGGTTGGTTCCCACCGTGAGACTGACCGAGCGTGATTCGCCGACACCGAGCGTCCCGAGCGCCCACGACACACGGCCGCCGCTGAACTGTCCACCCGCGCTGGCACTGACGAAGCTGGTGCCGGCGGGCAGTGTGTCGGTCAGCATGGTGTTGGTGGCGGGTGTGTCGCCGGTGTTTCGCACGGTCAGGTCAAACGTCGCCGGGCGCCC